>DATJTM010000763.1:0-5615 GCA_035503395.1 Luteitalea sp. | reverse complement strand
CCTTGGCAACCGTGTCTTCCTGATGCACAACGTCCACGAGGACGCGCCCGTCACGTTCGAGACACGCTGGACGCTCTCGTACCTGCGCGGCCCGCTCACCCGTACGCACATCAAGCAGCTCACACAGGCGCAGCAGACGGGAACCGGCAATCGGGAACCGGGTTCGGGGTACGGGGTACCGGGCACGAACGCCACAGTCGGTAGGGACGCGCCGCCGGCGCGTCCGATCACCTCGACACAGGGCGGACGGCTCGGCGAGCCGTCCCTACCTATCAGTCGCGAGCCCGCCACGGGCGATGGACCATCAGGCGTGCAGAACACGCCGCCCGTCTTGCCGCCCGGCGTGACGGCGATGTTCGTGCCGGCCCGCGGCGCCTCCGGTGCACTGGCCTACGAGCCCGCGCTGTACGCGGCGGGCACCGTGCGGCTTGCCGATCAGAAACGTGGCATCACCGAGACGCGACCCGTGCAGGTGCTCGTGCCGCTGCAGACCGGGGCATCGCCACTCGCGCTCGATCGCGTCGCCGAGACCGACACCAGCCCCGACGATCTCGAGTCCACGCCTCGCGGCGCCGCGAGCTACGGCGAACTGCCGGGTGCGGCCAGCACGCCACGCTCGTACGACAAGTGGCGCAAGGACGTCGCGACGTGGCTGTACGACACGCAGTCGCTGACGGTGTGGTCCGATCCGGCGTCCGGGCTCGTGTCGACCGTCGGCGAGACCGAAGGCGCCTTCCGCGGCCGGGTCGCCGAGAGCCGGCGCAGCGCCCGAGACGCGCAGGTCGACGCGCTTCGCAAGAAATACGCGCCGAAGGTGGCCACGCAGCAGGAGCGGATCCGCAAGGCCGAACAGCAGCTGGGCAAGCAGCAGCAGGAGGTGACCTCGTCGACCGGCACCGCCCTGCTCACGGCGGCCACGGGGATGTTCGGCGCGCTCTTCGGTCGCAAGACGTTCAGCGCGGCGAACGCCGGTCGCCTCGGCACCGCGGCGCGCGGCGCCGGCAAGGTCATGAAGGAGAAGCAGGACGTGACGCGAGCGCAGGAAACGCTGGCCGCGGAGCAGCAGAAGCTCGCCGACCTGCAGGCCGCACTCGAAGCCGATGCCGCGGCGCTGGCGTCCGCGGCCGACGCGGGCGATGCGCTGCAGCCACTCGTGATTCGTCCGAAGAAGAGCGACATCACCGTGACCACCGCGACGCTCGTGTGGGTGCCGCAATAGTCCGCTGATCGTGCAGGGTCACATCTCCCCTCGCACGTGGATCGCAGGGCTGGTCGCGGCGCTCGTGCTCGCGATCGGCACGGAGGTGCCGGCCCGGCAGGGTTCCGGCCTGCCCTTCGCGTTCACCAACGTCGCGCGCCAGGCCGGTCTCGACGGCGTCACCGTCTACGGCGGCCGCGAGAAGAACCGCTACCTCCTCGAGACCACGGGCAGTGGGGTCGCACTCATCGACAGCGACGGCGACGGCTGGCTCGACGTGTTCGTCGTCAACGGCAGTACGCTCGAAGGGCCGACGACTCCAGCGCCGACCGCGCGCCTGTATCGCAATCGTCGCGACGGCACCTTCGAGGACATCACCGATCGCGCCGGCTTGCGACAGTCCGGCTGGGGGCAGGCGGCCTGTGTCGGCGACTACGACGCCGACGGCCGCGACGATCTGCTCGTGACCTACTGGGGGCAGAACCGGTTGTTCCGCAACCGGCCCGACGGCACGTTCGTCGACGCGACGGCGGCCGCCGGCCTCACCACGCAGCGCCGATGGGGATCGGGTTGCGCGTTCCTCGACTACGACCGCGACGGCCACCTCGATCTGTTCGTCGCCAACTACATCGACTTCGATCCGGCGACGACACTCGGCCCCGAGTCGGGGCTATGCCGCTACAAGGGACTGCCGGTCGCCTGTGGCCCACCCGGACTGCCGGGTGGCACCAACGCGCTGTATCGCAATCGCGGCGACGGCACGTTCACCGACGCATCTCTGCCGTCATCCGTCACGCGCGCACAGGGCACCTACGCCCTCGGTGTCTCGACGCTCGACTTCGATGCCGATGGCTGGACCGACATCTACGTCGCCAACGACTCGAAGCCGAGCACGCTCTATCGCAATCAGCGCGATGGCACCTTCGTGGACATCGGCATCGAGGCCGGCTGCGCCTTCAGCCAGGACGGACGCGCGCAGGCCGGCATGGGCATCGCGCTCGCCGATTTCGACCGCAGCGGCACCGTCGACATCTTCCGGACCAACTTCGCCGGCGACACGTCGACGCTCTATTCGAACACCGGACGCGACTGCGAGGACCGCACCTTTGCCGCCGGCATCGGCGTCAACACGCGCTGGCTCGGATGGGGCGTCGGCGCGCTCGATCTCGAACGCGACGGGTGGCCCGACCTGTTCCTGGTCAACGGTCATGTCTACCCGGAGGTCGCCGCGCTCGCCGGCGAGGCGCCCTACGCGCAACGCAAGGTGGTCTACCGCAATCGCGGCAACGGCCGGTTCGAAGACATCACGGACAAGCTCGGCGCACCGGTGACGACGGCCGCCGCGAGTCGTGGCGCCGCCTTCGGCGACATCGACAACGACGGCGACGTCGACGTGGTCGTGAACAACATGCACGCGCCACCCGACCTGTTCCGCCTCGACGTCGACCCTGGCGCCGGTCACTGGCTCAGCGTCAAACTGGTGGGAACGTCGTCGCACAGGAACGCGATCGGCGCGCGCGTCGCGGTGAGCGTGCCCGGACGGACGTTCGTCGACGAGGTGCGTGGTGGCGGCAGCTACTACTCGCAGAACGACCTCCGGCTGCACTTCGGACTGGGCGCCGCCACCGCCGTCGCGCGGGTGACCGTCCGCTGGCCGAAAGGCAGTGAGGAGACGTTCGCGGTGAGCGGCGTCGACCGGTTGGTGACGCTGACCGAGGGGCGCGGTACGGCGTCCGCACCGGCGACGCGCTAACGGCGCGGCTGGCTCGCGGCGGCCTTCTTCTCGTGCAGCCACACGCTGTCGCCGAGCGGCGCCGCCCCGCGGACGTTGGCGATGACCGCATGCCGAGAATGCGACGGCGGCAGTCCGAGCAGTGGGGCCATCGCGTGCAGGGCAGGACGCCCTTCGTTGTGCAGCAGCACGCCTCCGTCGCCGAGCATCGCTGCGATGTTCGTCATTGCCAGCGCCAGCGCATCGTCGTCGAAGTACGGCAGCACGTTGGTCGCCACGACGAGATCGAACGGACGATCGGTGAGCCGCTCGGTGACGATGTCGAGGCGGACGGCGTCGACGGCCAGCGCGGCTTCGCGGCTGACGCGCACACGCTTGAACAGGTGTCCGGCCGGTACGGCCAACGCCTGTCGACCGCTGCCCTTTCCGGCGCCGACCTCGCCGATGCTGCGACCGAGCCCGTCGAAGTACTCGCGATAGCCCGGCGCGAGCGTCACGGGTCCCTCGTCGGCGAGTCCGGACACCAGGAGCAGTTCCGGCGGCGACGTCCGCGCATTGCGTAAGTGTTCGACGACTCGTGGATTGATGTCGGCGGCCACGATCTCCACGTCGCCGAGCGTCGAGAGGCCGAGGCCGACCAGCGCGTCGAGGACCGCCCACGGCTGGTAGCTCTGGGGCGGCGCCGACTCGAGCAGCGCCGTGCGAGGTGCGAGGTCGAGTCCGGCTCCGATCAGCAACACGCGGCGGATGCGGCGCGCGGGATCGAGTCCGCGCAACATGCCCGCGGCCTGGGCGACGACGAACCCGGCTTCGACGGCGGTGTCGGTACTGAGGCCGCGCGTCTGGTAGAGGTCCGCCACGCCGGCAGGCGTTGCCCGGCCAGCGCCGAACTCCTTCTCGTAGACGAACCGCATCACGCGCAGGTACTCGGAGGTGAGGCGAGCCTCCCGCGCGGCGGCGTCGGGAACGTCGTCGGAGAGCAGGCGCGCGAAGTACGTCAGGCGTGCGTCGCTGCCGGGCCGACCCGTTGCCGCCACGAACGCCCGCAGGCGGGCCCGCACCGCATCGTCCAGCGGGCGACGTGGCGCGTCGCCGCGAAGGAACGCCAGTCGCGCCTCGGCGCTCAGCCCGTCGACGAACGCGCGCGCGCTCAGCGCCGGCTCGATCGAGGGCAGCCGGGTATAGCTGGTGGACTGCAGCAGGTAGAAGACGAGGTGATCGAGATCGCCGAGGCGGATGCGTCGCGCATTGTCGGCGGCAATTCGCTCGATGCGGCCGGGGAACGATTGCGCGGATAGCCCCTGCGTCTCGAGCCGCGCCTGCAGCGGCGCGACATCCGCCCACGCGATGCGGCGCGCGTGGTGTTCTGGCGACTGCGCTGGCAGTGGAACGCGCGCGACGAGAAGCAGCGCGACGAGCGAAAGAACGGTACGGAGGGCGATCGGGCAGAGCATTCAGGTGTAGCGGCCGGACTCTGTCCGGCCGACCCACATCACTGACCGTCGGACGAAGTCCGACGGCTACGACTGGTTCGGGCGACGACCCAAGGCCGAAGGCCGAAGGCCCAAGGCCGTTAGAGGGCCGGGCAGGGACAGCCGGCCCTACCTCTGTGGTGAGGTAGGGCCCGTTGTCCCAACGCGGCCCGTCGATGTCGTCCTAGAAGATCAACTTGAACCCGAGCTGGATGAACCGCTGGAAGTTGTTCTGTCCGGTCGTGTTGCGGTTGATGCGGCCGAAGTCGTTCGAGCCGGTGTCGTTGTTGTAGTTCCGCTCGTCGTACTGCGGCGAGTTGAACACGTTGAACGCCTCGAAACGCACCTGGAAGCGGATGCGGTCGGTGATGTTCGTGGTCTTGGCGAGGTTCACGTCCACCTGCCACATCGACGGGCGACGGAACTCGTCGTACCGGAACATCGTGGTACGACGCTGGAACGCCTCGCGAATCAGGAAGAACGGCTGCGTGCAGCCGTACGCGAGCGAGTTCGGGAGCAGCGCGTACTCCCCATTCGCCTGCCGCTGGCCGATGCACGGCTTGGCCCCGTAGATGAACTGCCCGTCCTTCTTGCCAGGCAACGCGATGTCATCCAGGCTCACGCCAGGCGCGAGGTCGACGTTGCCGGGCATGTCCCACGGCTGCCCGCTCTGGAACACGAACATCGGCGCGATCGACCATCCGCCGAGCAGGTAGCGCAGCCAGTCGTTGCGCTCCTGTCCGGGGAGCTGGTACACGCCCGACGCGGTGAGCCGGTGCTTGCGGTGGGAGAAGTACGGCCCACGGTTCTGCAGGAGCGACACCTCGTCGACGTAGGCGTTGCCGATGCCGGTCGTGGTGTTGGCGCCTTCTTCCGTCCAGCGCGGCACCCAGGTGTACGAGGCATTGATCGTCACGCCCTTCGCCCAGCGCTTGTTCAGCACGAACTGCGCCGAGTCGTACCACATCTTCCCCTTGTTCAACGCGTTCTGGTTGAAGTTGGTGAAGGCCGGGTACGGACGACTCAGTTCGAACCGCGACAGCGTCGGGCTGGTGAAGCGCGCCGTGCCCTCGAAGCCGCTGACGCCGAAGAACGGGTTCGGCAGGAGCTGATCGCAGAACGTCCGGCTGCCACCCTGGGTGACGTCGCACTGCCGCTGGAAGTCGGCCGACGGCTCGTTGTATCCGCCCCAGTTGCCTTCGATGTCGTAGCT
>DATJTM010000762.1:0-6544 GCA_035503395.1 Luteitalea sp. | reverse complement strand
CAGGAGCAGCATCAGGCTCGCCGCGAGTGCGGCACTCTGTTTCCGCCGCTCCAGCAGGGCGTCGGCGACGATGGCGGCGGCGCGAACGCCGCGCAGGAGCCGCAGCAGCCGCGCGATGCGGGCGAAGCGGCCCCACCGCGTGACCTCGAGCACCGGGATGCTGGAGAGCAGGTCGATCCAGCCCCACGTATAGAAGTAGCGCCAGCGATTCGGCGCGCGTCGCAGCGAAATGCAGAAGTCGACGAAGAAGATCGCGCAGGCGATGGTGTCGGCGCCCTGGAGGATCCGGGAGACCTCCGATCCCGGCGCCAGGGCCACCTGGCCGCCGACGCCGGCCAGCGTGAACAGGCACAGGAACAGCATGAACAGCTGGTAGGGCGGCGACTGGGGTCGCAAGGCGCGCAGGGGCACACTTTCCTCCGGGACGGGCGTATTGTAGGGGCGTCATGCCACTTCCCCTCGATCGCCGTTCGTTCCTGAAGTCGGCCTCCGCCACGATCGGCGCCGGGCTGATCGCTCCTGCCGCCGCGTCTGCCGCGCCCGCCGTCTGGCGCCAGGCCGGTGCGCCGTCCGACCGCGTGCGCGTCGCCATCATGGGCGTCAACAGCCGCGGATCGCAGCTCGCCCGCGCGTTCCTGAACACGCCGGGTGCCGTCATCACCACGATCTGCGACGTCGACACGCGCGCCGCCGCCAAGGCCGCCGAATTGGTCGGCAAGGCCGGCACCGCGCCGACGCTGATTCCCGACGTGCGCAAGGTGCTCGAGTCGCGCGACATCGACGCTCTCGTGATTGCCGCACCCGACCACTGGCACGCGCCGGCCGCGATGCTCGCCCTCGATGCCGGCAAGCACGTGTACGTCGAGAAGCCGGCCAGTCACAATCCGCGCGAAGGCGAGCTGCTCGTCGAAGCGCAGAAGCGGACCGGCAAGGTCGTGCAGATGGGCAACCAGCGCCGCTCGTGGCCGAACGTGCAGAAGGCGATCGGCCTGGTGCATGGCGGCCGCATCGGCAAGGTGTACAACGCCCGCACCTGGTATGCGAACACGCGCCCGAGCATCGGCAAGGGCAAGCCGGTGCCGGTGCCGGAATGGCTCGACTACGAACTGTGGCAGGGACCGGCGCCGCGCCGCGAGTTCGTCGACAACCTGGTGCACTACGAGTGGCACTGGCGCTGGCACTGGGGCACGGGCGAGTCGGCCAACAACGGTACGCACATGTTCGATCTCGCGCGCTGGGGCTTGCAGGTCGAGCACCCCACGCGCGTCACCTCGTCGGGCGGCCGGTTCCAGTTCGCCGACGACTGGGAGTTCCCCGACACACAGGTGATCGCGCTCGATTACCCGGGCGGCAAGATGATCACGTGGGAGTCGATGAGCGCCAACGGCTACAAGCCGCACGGCACCGGCGTCGGCGTGACGTTCCACGGCGACCAGGGCTCGCTCCTGATCGACGGCGACGGCTACACCATCTACGACCTGAAGGGCGGCGTCGTCGAGGAGATCAAGACGGACCCCGGTGCCGTCACCAGCCAGGTCGGACCGGCCGTCCGGCTCGACGCGCTGCACACGGCGAACTTCGTCGCCGGCATCCGCGGCACCGGCACGCTCGCGACGCCGATCGACGGCGGTCACACCAGCACGATGATGGCCCTGCTCGGCAACATCGCCTGGAAAACGGGCCGCGCCCTCACGTGCGACCCGGCGACCGGCCGCATCCAGAACGACGCCGACGCCACCGCGATGTGGGGTCGTGAGTACGCGCCCGGCTGGGCACCGAAGACGTAGTCGGCTCGGCTTCGTCTCGCCGACATTCACGGCCTTCGGCATTCGGCCTTGGGCCTTTGGGATGGACGCCGGCCTGATCGGCTGGCGTCGTCCCATCGGGCGCCTCGGGGAGGCGTCCTACCCTCGCATCACAGTTTCCGCATTGGTGAGCGGCGATGGTTCGCCGCGCCGCCCGCCTCAATCCACGTGGGCGACGCAGTCGATCTGCACGAGCACGTGATCGCGGCCCATCTGGTCGACGCCGCAGCCACTGTAGGACCGCGCTGGCGGTGGATCGGGGAACTGCCCTCGGTACGCGTCGTTGACCAGCACGAGATTGCGATTCGGGTCGGCGATCGTCATGTGCACCTTGAGCACGTTGGCCATCGATGACCCCGCCGCCTCGAGGATCATCCGCATCGCGGCGAGCGCACTCGCGGTCTGCACTTTCGCATCGCCGGGCTCCTTGCGGTCTTCCGGATACCAGCCGCCAATCCCCGCCAGGAACAGCAGGTTGCCCGATCGCACGCAGTGCGAGAGCAGCGGGTTGGGCTTCCGATCGGGTCGATTGATGGCCACCTTCTTCGGTCCACGCGCGGCGGTGGGCGACGCAGGTGCCGGCTGGGTGGCGACGGGCGCGGCGTGGGCCGCGGTGCCAGTGAGCGTAGCGAGACCAGCCGTCATCGCGCCCCGACGCGACAGACGACGCGAGGACGCAGGCGACGCAGGAGCGGATGTGGTCGGCATGCGCGCCATCCTACTGCTACGGGCGCCTCGGTGAGCGGCCTCACCTTCCATCAGTGACGCCACCGCGCGTCGAGCTGAAGCTCGACGCCTACGGCACGCGGGTGAGGAGCGCGACATTCCGGCCTTTCCGCATTACGTGGCGCGGGTTGGCGACGCACCGAAGCGGCGCTTGTAGGCGCGACTCAGGTCGTTGGCGTGACGGTAGCCCAGCGTGTGCGCCACCTCCTTGACCGAGAGCGTACCGGTGGCCAGCAGTGCGCGCGCCTTCTCCATGCGCTTCTCGTGAAACCAGGCCAAAGGGCTCGTCCCCTGCGCAGCCGTGAACAGCCGGTACAACGTCGACTGCGACACATCCAGGTAATCGCACAGGCGCGCGATCGGTTCGCGACTGTCCAGGTGCGCGTCGATCCACGCCCGCGCCAGTGAGACCAGGTTCGACGGTTCCGGACTCGCCGCAGGTGCGAGGACGTCGCGCGCCAGCGTCGCATCGAAGAGGATGCGGCACCCTTCGAGGTACGAGGCGTCGGGCCCCGACAGCCGCAGCACCTCGCGTCGACACAGGTCGTGCAGCAACAGGAACGGCTTGCGATCGTGTCGCCCGAGGACGCGCGTGGCGTACGACGAGGTCAGGTCCGGCCGGACGTGGCCAATCGCTGACGTCCGCCACATCCACAAGCGGAAGCGCGACGTGCCCGAGGCGGCACCCTTCCAACCAAACGGGCACTCCGGGCCGATCACCGCAATCGTCCCCGCCGGCATCCGTACCGCCTGCTTGCGGACGACCATCGTCGGACTGCCCTCCTCGATGAGGACGCAGACCCAGCCCTCGTGCCGGCTGACCGGAATCGGCTGGCGTTCGAAGTCGCGAGTGCCCCAGGCCAGATACTGCAGGGGCAGCGCGGTCTGGTCGTCGGCCTTCCAGAACGACCGATCGCGGGCCGGCAGATAGAGGTGCCGGCGCTCCAGGGACGACATAGCCGAAACATTCTCCCAACTGCTCCAGCATGTTCAAGGAGATTGCGCCCCCGGCCGTTCCGGCTACGCTGTGGGCACCATGCAACGCAGACGGTTCCTGAAGTCCGCCGGGCTGCTGGCGGCCGGCGCGGCGGCTCCGACGATCCTTCCCTCGCGCGTGTTCGGGGCACAGGCGCCCAGCAACCGCGTGACGCTCGCCTTCATCGGCACGGGCCGTCAGGCGCAGGGACTCAACATCCCGGAATTCATGGCGGTGCCCGGTGTGCAGGTCGTCGCCGTCTGCGACGTCGACGCCTGGCGCGTGGAGCAGGCCAGGGCGCTCGTCGACCGCACGCACGGCGCGCAGCAACCGTCGGGCACGTCGAAGGGCTGCGCCACGTACCGCGACTTCCGTGAGGTGCTGGCCCGCCGCGACATCGACGCGGTGATGATCTCGACGCCCGACCACTGGCACAGCCCGATGGCGCTGATGGCGCTGAAGGCCGGCAAGGACGTCTCGCTCGAGAAGCCGATCAGCCGCTTCATCGGCGAGGGACGCCGGCTGGTGGACGCCGTTGCGAAGGGCAAGCGCGTGTTCCGCGTCGACAGCGAGTTCCGCTCGCTCGAACGCTTCCATCGCGCCGCCGAACTCGTGAGAAACGGCCGCCTCGGCAAGCTGCAGACGATCCGCGTGTCGTCGCCGAAGGAAGAGTTCCCGGCGGAAGCGGCCATCGAGGCGCCGCCACCGGCCGGACTCGACTACGACATGTGGCTCGGCCCCGCCGAGCAGGTGCCGTACATGCAGAAGCGCCTGCACGCGCCGAAGGACCTCAAGAGCCGCCCGGGCTGGTTCCGCAGCAAGCTGTTCGCCGACGGCATGCTCACCAACTGGGGCGCCCACCTGGTGGACATCTGCCAGTGGGCCAACGACACCGAGCGCACCGGGCCCGTCGAAGTGCAGGCCACCGGCGCGTATCACGACGACCCGGTCTGGAACGTCCTCGAAACGTTCGACGCCCGTTACACGTTCGCCAACGGGGTGCGGATGTTCTACACCATGGACCAGCCGCAGATCCGCTTCGAGGGCGACAAGGGCTGGCTGCAGGTCAACTACTCGAAGTCGACGGCCCATCCCGAGTTCCTCGAGGCGAGCAGCTCCGACATCCTCAACGCCAGGCTGGGCGACGGCGACACGCGCTTCCCGCTGCGCAGCGAGCGCGTCGACTTCATCGAAGCGGTCAAGAGCCGCGGCCAGACGATGGAAGACGCAGAGGTCGGCCAGCGCACGATCTCGATCTGCCACCTCGCGCACATCGGCATCCAGCGCCAGGGCGCCACGTTGAAGTGGGATCCGGCGAAGGAACGCTTCACGAACGACGAGGCCGCCAACGCGCTGCTGCAGGCGCCAGCCGCCCGCAAGCCGTGGGGGACGGAATGAACGGCATGGGCAGTCGGCAGTCGGCCGTCGGCAGTTGGCGCGTCGCAGTCACCAGCCTCCTTTTGCTGCTCCTCTTCTCGTCCTCCGCGTACGCGCGGCCCGAGTTCTTCGTGTTCGACAACGGCGTCGGGCGCGGGTCGTGGACGCCGGAGCAGCAGGCCCGGACGCTGAAGGAACTCGGTTACGACGGCATCAGCTACAACTACACGACGCCCGAGGACCTGGCGAAGTGGCAGCAGGCCTTCAAGGCCGTCGGCCTGAAGATCTACGGGCTGTACGTGCACACGTACGTCGACGCTCCTGAGGCGTTCGATGCGCGGCTGCCCGAAGCGATCAAGATGCTGAAGGGCACGCCGACGGTGCTGTGGATCACCGTCCAGAAGCCGAAGACGGCTGGCGACCACGAGGCCCGGGCCGTGCAGATCGTGCAGCACGTGGCCGACCTCGCGCGTGAGCACGGCGTGCAGGTGGCGCTCTACGGGCACGCCGGCTTCCTCGTCGAGCATGGACGCGACTCGGCGCGCGTCGTCGGCAAGGCCAACCGGCCCAATCTCGGCGCGACGATCAACCTGTGTCACGAGTACATGAGTGGCGTTGGCGACGACGTCGCTGCGACCGTGAAGGCCGTGGCGCCAAAGGCGACGCGCGTGAGCATCAACGGCGTCGACGCTGCTTCCAAGAACTTCATCACGCGGCTCGATCAAGGCGACTTCGACCTCGTCGGCTATCTCACGACGCTGAAGAAGGCCGGCTACGACGGGCCGATCGGCCTGCAGGCCTACAACGTGAAGGGCGACACCCGCGAGAACCTCGCCGCCAACATCATCACGTGGCGACGCATCGCGGCGGAGGTCGACGCGCGCACCGGGACGCCTGCCCCGCAGAACACGCTGTCGGCCCGCGAGAAGGCCGACGGCTGGACCCTGCTGTTCGACGGCAAGACGACCACCGGCTGGACCGGGTTCGGCAAGCCGGCCTTCCCCACCGTTGGCTGGGTCGTCGAAGACGGCGCGCTCAAGGGGCTCGGCAAGAAGGGCGGCGACATCATCACGACGTCGACCTACGACGACTTCGAGTTCCAGTGGGACTGGCGCCTGTCGTATCGCGGCAACAGCGGCGTGAAGTACTTCGTGGACCAGTCACGCGGCAACGAGACCGGCGCCATCGGTCACGAGTACCAGACCATCGACGATGACAACTACGTCGCGATGACGCTGAACGACCTGCAGAAGACCGGCGCGTGGTACGACGTACGTCCGGCGACGAAGAAAGCCGCCCGCCCCGTCGGCGATTGGAACACCTCGAAGCTCGTGGTGAAGGGGCGGACCGTCGAGCACTGGCTGAACGGCGAGCTGGTGCTGCGCTACGGCATCGACGATCCCGAGTCGGCGGCCGGCGTCGCGAAGAGCAAGTTCAAGGACGTCAAGGGCTACGCCGACAAGATCAAGACGCCGATCCTGCTGCAGGACCACGACACGGTCGTCTGGTACCGCAACGTGAAGGTTCGCCAGCTGCGCTGAGTCGGGGCGACGACGCCGGTTGGTGACGCGCCGGGGCCGTCCTGGAACATGATGGGGCGGCCGCTCTGGCCGTTTGTCACGATCGACGTCGCGTATGCCTCCCGTCCCGCTCTCCCGCC
>DATJTM010000761.1:0-3690 GCA_035503395.1 Luteitalea sp. | reverse complement strand
AGTAGCGAGACCATGGCGGTGAGCCGTGCGCGCGGCGGCGGTGTCGTGTCGAGATTCCACGCCGCGACGTGTTGGAACACACCGCGATGGAAGAGGCTGGCGTTGGCACAGCCCAGCCCGATGGCGCCGAGCTTGATGGCGAAGATGCTCGTGAGCAGCGTGGTGGCGTTGGCGGCGAACAGGAGGAAACCGGTGACGCCGAGCAGCGCGAAGCCGATGCGTGCCACTGGCAGGAGGAACGCGGCGAGGCCGTCGACGGGCAGGCGCGACGCCACGCCCAGCAGGCGCAGGTCGAAGGCGACGGCGCTGCCGACGAGCAGACCGAGGCCGAGCAGGTGCCCGACCTCGGCGGCGGGGTACATCCAGCTGGAGGTGCGGACGGCCGTACCGAGGGGCGACTGTTCGAGCCACAGCCCCCAGGGCATCAGCCGTTCGGCGATCACCGCAGCTCGACCGTCTTGCCGTCGACCGTGATGCGCTCGGCCCGCATCTCGGTGGCGTGCTGCTTGTGCTGGTAGCCGAGCACCTTTGCCTTCGTGCCCTTGGCCAGCATCGCTTCGGTCAGCCCGCGCGCCTGCATGCGCGAGGTTGGCGCGAGCACGACGTCCCAGGTCTTGCCCGAGGCCTCCAGCTTCGCGGTGCCGTGCGGATTGCCGTACGACGAGGCCGTGATCACGCCCTCGACGGTGAGCGGCTTGTCCTCGTGATACGAACTCCAGCCGTGGTGCGCGAGCAGGCTGGCCGGCACCAGAGCCACGGCGAGCGCGGCCGAGAGGATGCGTGTCTTCAGCATGGGACCTCCTGTCAGGGAAGCGGCTTGACCATGATGTTCTTGTATTGCGCGCGGCTCTTGGGATCGTGCCCCTGCAGCGCGAACGTGCCCTTCGAAATCAGACGCCCCGCCATGTCGGCTGGACGCGTCACACCCTCGGGCTCGGTGTACTCGACCGTCGTCTTGCCGTTCACCCTGATCGTCACCTTCTTGCCCTGCACGGTGATCTGTTGGGTGAACCACTCGTTGTCCTTCGCCGGCGCCGTGTTCATGACGTTGACGATGTTGTAGAGGCTGCCCGTGCGGATGGGGTCGGTGTGCGAGTTGTTGACCTGCACCTCGTAGCCCTTCTGCGGCCAGCCACCGTCCATGTATTCGGTGTGGAAGTACATGCCCGAATTCGAGCCGGGAAAGGTCATCACGTCGGCTTTCCACTCGAAGTTGGTGAAGGCGTGATTCTGGACGGGTCCCTGGTAGTAGAGGTGCGCGCGCGGCCCGAACACGACGATGGCGCCGTCCTGCACGCTGAAGGTCGAGGCGTTCTCGCCGACCTTCCAGCCGTCGAGTGTCTTGCCGTCGAACAGGGAGACCCAACCGTCCTGCGCCTGCACGCGTGACGATGCTTGAGGAACGAGAGCGATGGCGGCGCCGCACAGCAGGGCCAGCGCGGGAAGGTGAATACGCATCAAACCTCCGGAAACGGTAATGGTGGGCGCACTGTACCAGAGTTGGTGCCACCGCCCCGCCTGGCCCGGACGAGCGCGGTCGGTCGCTCGCAGCGCCTGCGCACCGCGTGGCAGCGCGCTTGCAGCCCTGACTCCTGGAGGCATTCATCCATGGGCATCAAGGAACACATCGGACCGACCGCCAATCTCGAGGACATCGAGCACCGCCAGCGTCAGCGGGCACCGGAAGAAGACGAAGGCGTCACCTATGACGATGACCTGGACCAGAAGCGCGTGCTGGATCAGACCGTCGAGGAACTCGACGTCGACACGATGCCGGTCGACCGCCTGATCGACCGCGACACGCCCGAGAGCCGTGGCAGCCTGCCCGTCGATGACGAGGCGCGCGGCGAGAAGCGAAAGAAGCAGTACGAGGGCGGCGCCGAGCTGGTCTCCGAAACGGATTAGGGCGAGCGGGCGCCTCAACGGCGCCCGCCTGCCGGCCTTCGTCATTCGGCCTTCGGCCTTCGACACGGCCTGGCGCGGCGTCGAGCTTCAATCACCCCTGCGCCGTGGGACGTAGCCGTACGACTTGTCGGACGGTTCCTGCGGCCTTCGAAAAGGCTGGCGTGGGTGTCGAGCTTCAGCTCGACGCGGGGCTGTCGCTGTGCGCTGTCTACGAGGACTGAGCATAAGCAGGTAGGACCCGTTGTCCCAACGCGGCCCTGCCGTCGACATTGCCGCATTTTCTGCATCCCCGCATTTCGTGGGGCCGGGCTGGGACGGCCGGCCCTCCCGACACGCCGCCCGCCCCGGGCGATAATGTCCGGTCGTGATCACGTTCTCCAGGATCTCCAAGCAGTACGGTCGCCAGGTGCTCTTCGTCGACGCCTCGTTCCAGCTCAATCCGGGCGAGCGCGTCGGGCTGGTCGGCCCCAACGGGGCGGGCAAGACGACGCTGTTCCGGATGATCGTCGGGGAAGAGGCGCCCGACGATGGGGAGCTGTCGGTGCCGAAGCGGCTGACGGTCGGCTACTTCCGGCAGGACGTCGAGGAGATGAGTGGCCGGTCGGTGCTCGATGAGGCGATTGCCGGCAGCGGGCGCGTCGGCACGCTGCACCACGAGCTCGAGGCGCTCCAGCACGCGATGGGCGACCCCGACCAGGCCGACGACATGGACCGCATCCTCACGCGGTTCGGCGAGGTGCAGGAGGAGTACGACCATCTCGGCGGCTATGCGCTCGAGGCCCAGGCCCGCGACGTGCTGCAGGGGCTCGGCTTCGAGGACGCGCAGATCGACGGCGACGTCGGTGCGCTGTCGGGCGGCTGGAAGATGCGTGTGGCGATGGCGCGCGTGCTGCTCGGCAAGCCCGACGTCCTGCTGCTCGACGAGCCGACCAACCACCTCGACATCGAATCGATCCTGTGGCTCGAGTCGTTCCTGAAGTCGATGCAGGGGGCCCTGCTCATGACCTCGCACGATCGCGAGTTCATGAACCGCATCGTCACCAAGATCGCCGAGATCGACGGCGGCGAGATCACCGTCTACTCGGGCAACTACGAGTTCTACGAGCGCGAGCGGGCCCAGCGCGAGGCCAATCGCGAAGCCGCTTATGCCCGTCAGCAGGCGATGCTCGCCAAGGAGCAGCGCTTCATCGAGCGCTTCTCGGCGCATGCCGCCAAGGCGGCGCAGGTGCAGAGCCGCGTCAAGGCGCTCGAGAAGATCGACAAGATCGAGCTGCCGAAGAAGCGCAAGGTGGTGCAGTTCAAGTTCCGGCAGCCGCCGCGCTCTGGCGACAAGGTTGCGGTGCTCGACGGCGTGACCAAGGCTTACGGCGCCCGCGTCGTCCACGACGGTCTCTCGATGGGCATCCAGCGCGGTGAGCGCTGGTGCATCATGGGCAAGAACGGCGCCGGCAAGTCGACGCTCCTGAAGATGATCGCCGGCGTGTTGCCGCCCGACGCCGGCAGCGTGACGCTCGGCGCCAGCCTGCAGATGGGGTATTTCGCGCAGCAGTCGCTGCAGCTGCTCGACGCGGAGCTGACCATCGAGGAGCAGTTCCAGAAGGACTTCCCGCAGGAGTCGATCGGCGTCCTGCGCAGCCTGCTCGGCGCCTTCCAGTTCTCGGGCGACGATGTCGACAAGCCGATCCGGGCGCTGTCGGGCGGCGAGCGCACACGGCTCGTGATTGCGCGGATGCTGCTGTATCCGCCGAACTTCCTGATTCTCGACGAGCCGACCAACCACCTCGA
>DATJTM010000760.1:0-10743 GCA_035503395.1 Luteitalea sp. | reverse complement strand
CGCGCCACCGGATGCTGCGGCGCACCGAGCACGATCGGCACGCCCACGTCGCCGCCCGCGCGCACCGGTTCGGCAATGGGCACGGCGCCGAGGAACGGCACCTCGAGCTGCCCCGCCAGCGCCTCGCCGCCGCCACGCCCGAACAGGTCGGTCTCGTGGCTGCACGACGGGCACGTGAAATAGCTCATGTTCTCGACGAGGCCGAGCACCGGGATGTTCAACTTCCGGTACATCTGGATCGCCCGGCGCGAGTCGGCCACAGATACCGTCTGCGGCGTCGTGACGACGACGGCGCCGGTCACGGCGGTGTGCTGGCTCAGGCTGAGGGCCACGTCACCGGTGCCGGGCGGCATGTCGACGATCAGGTAGTCGAGTTCGGGCCACGCCACGTCCTGCAGGAACTGCTTGAGGACGCCGTGCAGCATCGGGCCGCGCCAGATCACCGGATCGCCGTCGCCGGCCAGGAAGCCCATCGAGACGGTGGCCAGCCCGTGCTTCTGCACCGGAATGATGCGCTGCCGCGCATCGGCCTCGAGCGGCGCCTGCACGCCGAGCATGATCGGGACGTTCGGGCCGTAGATGTCGGCATCGAGCAACCCGACGCGACTTCCCTTGCCGGCCAGCGCCAGCGCCAGGTTCACCGCCATGGTCGTCTTGCCGACGCCGCCCTTGCCGGCGCCCACCGCCACGATGTTCTTCACGCCCGGCAGCGGCTGACGCTGTCCGCTCACGGTCCCGCTGCTTCGCACGCTGGATGTCATCTCGATGGCCACGCCCGTCACCCCGGGCAACCCGGCCACCGCGGCTTCCGCCTGGGCCTTGAGCTGGTCCTTCACGGGACAGGCCGGCGTCGTCAGCTCGATCGCGAACGAGACCTGCCCTTCCGGCGAGATCTGCACCTGCTTGACGAAGTCGAGCGCCACGATGTCGCGGCGGAGGTCGGGGTCCTGCACGACGCGGAGGGCGTCGAGTACCTGGGAAACGGAGGGCACGCTCACACAGGGATCTTAACGGGTACCGGGTACCGGGTACCGGGTACCGGGTACCGGGGACGGGGAACGGGGGAACGGGGACCGGGGTACGGGGTACGGGTCGGCAACCGGCAACCGGCAACCGGCAACCGGCAACTGAGAACCGGGAACCGGAGGACACACGCAACACATCCTCGCGTAGCCGTCCGACTTGTCGGACGGTTCCGCAACTTCGGCGTTCGTCGTCTGAAACGACACGGGCGCGACCGGAGGACGGCGCGCCCGTGGGAACTGCATTCGAGAGGCGGACGGCGCTCGTGCGCCGCCAGCGACGTCAGAGCGTGGCGCTCTGCTGTTCGGCGATATTGCCGATCGTCGGGATCTTCCACCACTCACCCTGGAAGGCCTTGATCATCGCGATGATCCAGAGGACGAAGCCGCCAATCCCCAGCGCCAGGAACACGAAGAAGAGGCCGAACGACACGATGAGGCCGAGCACCGGAATGAACCCGAGCACGAAGCCGATCACCGTCAGGCCGATGTACAGCACGAAGAACGCGGCGCAGAGCAGCAGCGACTGCACGGCGTGAAACTTCACGAACCGGCTGCCCTTCTCTACCACCAGGAAGGCGATGGCCACGATGGGAATGTAGGCGAGGGCGCCTGCGATGTTGGCATCGAGACCCGTGGACGACTTTTCCGCGACGACGTTCATTGCGTACCGAACTCCTTTCCCCGTTCAACGCGCTGCCGGAGAGGGACGAACACGTCGCCTCGCACCGGGCACACGAACCGCCCGGCCACGCGACGTGGCGAAGCGCTGGGGACGGGGCATCATATCGATCAACGGTTCAGATGGGCGCGTTCGAACACCCGCTTGCCGGATTCCTGCAACAGCACCCAGAAGGCGTAGCCGGCGAGTGCGGTGCCGAACGGCAGCACGAACACGTTGACGATGGCGAGAATCAGTGCCGCCGGCCGTGACCAGGGCCGATGTTTCGGCAGGGCCCAGCCCACGCCCATCAGCACCCCGCCCCACACCAGGGCCATCGCCGCACAGCCGAAGAAGATAGCGGCGGCCAGGCTGGCCGCCACCTCCGGACCCGCACGCATGGTGAGGCTGATGGCGCCGATGCCCAGGAGCACCAGCGACGTCGCCGCGAGCAGGGCCAGCCATCCGGCCACCACATAGAGCCGGCCGAGCAGGTGGACGTGCAGGAGGATGCGGTTCACCGGGCGGTGAGCCGCACGTCGAGCCGCACGAGCGGCCCATAGGGCAGCGCCAGGCGATACCGGAGCACGGTGCCGGGCGCGGTGTTGGCCGGCACACGGACGACGACGTAGCGCGTGGCGCGCGCGGTGCCGCTGCCATCGCAGCCGCCGCACGGGTCGTTCCACACCTCACCACGGCCGCCGCAGGTGTCGCACACCGTCGGCATGTGCACGCACAGCGGCACCCGCGCGCTGCGGCGCAGCTCACGCGCGGTGAGCACCACCTCCACCGCCAGCCGGCGCAATGGCGCGTCGGACTCGACGAAATCGCGGCGGGCGTGATCGAGGGCCTGGCGGGCCGACGGGAAGTCGAGCGCGACCTCGTCGCGCAGCGTCGGCAGTGCCGGACGTTCCGGTTCGAGCGCGCGCACGAGGTGCAGTGCGGCGGGCGGCGCTTGCGGCGCCGGCGGCATGGCGTGGGCGACGACCGCCCAGGCGGGCACGGATCGCGCCGTGTTGCGTCGAGCGCCCGAGACTTCGGCGATGCGGTAGTAGTCGTGCATGGCGCTGGAGCTGCCGTGCGGCAGTGCGTAGTGTGGGGAGCCGCTCCGCCGGTTGTCAAGGCATCGTGGCGGCGTGCCGATTCCCGTCATGGAGGAGTGCGCCCGTGAAACAGGAGTGTCCGATGTGCGGGGAGTGGATGCGGCTCGAACCGATCGAGCAGATCAGCCGGATTGCCGGCACCAACCAGACCTCCTCGCGGCACGCCCTCGAGTGGAAGTGCCCCGACTGCGACTACTTCGAGGAAGTCGACGAGAAGATCGAGAACCTCTCGCCGGAACTCCAGGCCTGGATTGACAAGTAGGTCGAGGGCGGCAGTCGGCAATCGGCAGTCGGCAGTCGTCCCGATTCGTCGTTCGTCGTTCGTCGTTCGTCGTTCGTCGTTCGTCGTTGACGCAACGTCGTGATCAGTCGTCGTCGAACGGGAGGCGCGCCGCGACCGGCGGTGCGGCCGGTGTGGGTCGACCGGCGTACACGAGTCGCCCGGTCACTGCGCCCCCGCCCGTCATCGCCCGCACCGCCTCCACGTACAGTTCGAGCTGTCGTTTGTGGGCGTCACGTGGGCGCCCGGTCTTGAACTCCAGCACCAGCCACGTGCCGGCGACGTTGGCGAGGCAGTCGATGCTGCCGCGGACCACGCGGACACTGTCACCCTCGTCACGCCGGAAGACGATCGGCACCTCGTAGCGCGTGTCGGGCGCCTGCAGCACGTCGCGCAGCGTGGCGTCCTGCCAGACGAGACGGACAATCGCCACGACATCGCGGGCACATACGTCCGGCGCCTCCGGCGCCAGTCGCTCCTCCGCATGCAGGTCGGCGATCACGCGAGCGTGCAGCGCGTCATCGCTTTCACGCGCGTCGCCGCGTCCGAGCAGGCGGTGCACGGCACGCCCGAGGATCACATCGGCGTCGTGGCCCCCACTGGTCGCGCCACCGTCGTCGCCGGCGCGTCTGGGCTCGACGAGGTCGACGACGCGGCCACGGCCGAAGTCGGCAACGGTCTCCAGCCGCTGCAACGTCGGCGGCACGTCCTGCGCGATCGCAACCGGATCCACCGCGACGATCGATCGCTCCTTCACCGACGCCCGCGGACATACCCGGAAGTGATGCTGATGGGCGGTCCCGCGCCAGGTCACCTCCTCACGCGCATCGAGGGCCTCGTTGAACGCGGCAATCAGCGGCGGCGGGCACACGGCGGCCAGGCTGCCGGTCCCGGCCGTGACTCGCCCGTTGCGCGCCTGCGCCGCCGCACTCAGGTAGAGGCGCTCACGCGCCCGTGTCACCGCGACGTACATCAGCCGCTTGCTCTCCTCCCGGTCGCGCACCTGCTCGGCTTCGGTTGCCCCCGGCTCGTAGCGGGCGATGCCGACGATCGGTTCGTCCGACGTGTCGCCGGCAACGACGCGCAGTGGCGGCGGCACGCCACCAGTGCCACGCGTGAGGTTGACGAGGAAGACGACGGGAAACTCGAGGCCCTTCGAAGCGTGCACCGTCATCAGCGTCACGGCATCCGCGGCATCGACGGCCGCGTTGGACTCGTCGCCTGTAGACACGCGATCGATGTGCGCCGCGATGCGCGCCATCGTCGCGTAGCCGCGATTCTGGATGCGGCGCAACAGCGAGCGGAACTTCTTGACGTTCTCGCGGGCCTGCCGCTCGCGGTCGCCCCGCAGGAGCCACGCGTATGCACTCGCGTCGACGATGTGGTCGATCACGTCGGCGGGCGGGATGCGGTCGACGAGCGCCAGCCAGCCTGGCCAATGCGTCCGCACACGCTCGAGCGCCTGCCGATCGTCGGCCGTCAGTGTGGCCTCGGCCTCCACGTCGGCTGTCGTCAGTCGCATCGCGAGGGACGGCGCCAGCGCGCGCAGCGCGTCGTCCGACACGCCGACGAACCGCGAGCGCAGGAAGGCCGCGGCCCGCGCGTCCGACTCCGGCGCGGCCAGCAGGCGAACGAGCGCGACGAGGTCCTTGATCTCGTCGGCGTCGTAGAAGCCGAGTCCCTTGTAGACGTAGCTCGGGATCGACGAGGCAGCGAGGGCGCGCTCGAACTCGCGATGGCTCTCGCGCGATCGGAAGAGGATGGCGACATCGCCCGGCCGCATCCGGCGCGGTGCGGCGCTGCCGCGGTCAGTGACCAGACCCTCGGCCAGCAGCCGCGTGATCTCGGCCGCGACGCTGGCGGCACACGTCTCGATGTCCTCGCCGACCACGAGCCCGAGACGGCTGTCGGTCCCGGCGCCGCTGACGTGCCCGTCCGGCAACGGAAAGCGATCGTCGTGCCCATACCTGAAGGCCACGGCTGGCGGCGCGCCTGCCTGCACCATCGACTCGCCCAGGTCGTTGGCGAAGCCAAGCAGATCCGGATGCGACCGGAAGCTCTGCGAGATCGCCTGGCGGACGTCGGTCTCGCCCGCCAGTTGCTGGACGAACGTCACCGCCTCGTCCAGCAACCCGACGTCGGCGTCGCGAAACCGGTAAATGGACTGTTTCCGATCGCCGACCAGGAAGAGCGACGGCGGCAGTGGTCCCTCGAAGCCGACGCCGGCGCCCTCACCCCAGGCCTGCACCAGCGACGCCACCAGCTGCCACTGCAGGCGGCTGGTGTCCTGGAACTCGTCGACGAGCACATGCTGGAACCGCGATTCCAGGCGGAAGCGGCTGCGCGAGAACTCGTCCATCTGGCCGAGCAGCATGACGGCGCGGGCCAGCACTTCGGAGAAGTCGAGCGCGTCGTGGAGCACCAGCGTCTGCAGGTAGTGCCGGTGCGCCAGCCTGAAGACGCGCCGGATGCCACGCGCCAGCAGCACGTTCAGCGCCATCTCGAAGCCACGTCGCGCCGCCTGGACCGCCGCCGCCACCACCGGCAGACCGTCGCGATGCTGCTCGTAGTCGGCCGACGATGCGAAGGACGCCTTGACCGCAACCGGCCGCTTCCGCGGGTCGCCCTGTTGGGTGAGCACCCACCGCGACAGGCCGTCGAGAGCCGCACGCACGTCGACGGCGGCCATCGGCACACGCTCGTCGGACGCCACGAGCCGCTCGAGGTCCAGCCGACAGAGGTCCCACAATGGCATCGAGGGACCGCTCGCCATCCACTGCGCCACACCGCCCGTCAACGACTCGAGCCCGAGCCGCAGATCGCGACGCGCAGACGCCGCCGCGGCCGCCTCCGAGCGCACCTGTCGCACCTGACGTCCGAGGTAGCGCCGCAGCGCCGCCGGTGCCACGAAGCGGCGCTGGAGGAGCGCCCGCAGCCCCTCCGCCAGTCGCGGCAGCGTCATCTGCGCCAGCACCAGCCGCACGCCCTCGTCGAAGGGCGCCCGCGCGCGACACTCGCGGAGCGTGCGGTCGAGCGACATCTCGACCAGTCGCGCGACTTCCGTTTCGTCGACGAGCGAGAAGCCGGGGTCGAGCCCGGCCTCGAGTGGGAACTCGCGCAGCAGCGAGAAGCAGAACGCGTCGATCGTCGAGACGGCGATCTCGTCGGCGCGATCACGCAGTGCCTGCCACACGCCAGGGTGGCGCGCCTTGAGATCCGTGAGAATCCGCTCACGCATCTCGGCTGCCGCCTTGCGCGTGAACGTGATCGCGAGGACGTGCCTCGGATCGACACCAGCAGCCAGCAGTGCGAGGTACCGGTCCACCAGCACGCGCGTCTTGCCCGTGCCAGCCGAGGCCTCGAGCACCACGTGGTGCCCCGGATCGGTCGCGTGGGTGCGGGCGGCCTGGTCGACGGGCAGCACGATGACCTCACTCATCGCCGACGTAGTCCTTCCGGCACACTCCCGCGAAGTGGCAGAACTGGCAACGGAACGGGTTGTGCGGCCGCACCGGGAAGCGGCCCGCCTCGATCGCGTCGATCGCCTCGACGAACGTCTGCGCCTGTTCGTCCGCATCGTCGCGGTCGCCGACCGAAGCCACCCAGGGCGTCGGTTCACGGAAGGCGATGAAGCCGCTGGCGCCGATCTCGGCGGCCCGGCCTCGTCGCTGCTCGTCCTGCACGATGGCGTGCGCGTACACGCCGGGCTGGAGCGGCTGCGTCGGGCGACGGCCCGACTTGTAGTCGATCACGCGTATCCGCCCGTCGCGCGTCCAGTCGACGCGGTCGATGCGCCCACGCAGACGCACGGCGCGGGCACCATCGGGCCCGGGCAGTTCGAACGTGCCGTCGATGTCGTGCTCGAGGGCGCGTCGCGACGTATCGCCGAACAGCTCGACCTCGAGCCGCAGGACCTTCTCGATGGCGCCGGTCGCCACTGCCGACCCGAACAAGCGCGACGCCTCGACGGCGCGATCGGCGGCCGGCAATGCGCGCAGCCAGCGACGAGCGACCTCGTCGAACACCTCACGGGCGCGCGGCAGGTCCTCGAGCGTGATTGCCGTGTGGCCGAGCGCATGCCAGGCGGCGAATCCGTCGTGCAGGACGTCGTGCAGCAACAATCCGGCGTCGCGTGCGGGCAGGCCGGTCACTTCCTCGGCGTCCTCACGCAGGCCGAGCACGCGGCTGGCGAAGTACTGGAACGGGCACTGGAGATAGGTCTCGACGGCGGTCACCGCATAGCGTCCACCTGACGACGCCGCAACCTGCCCCGGTTCGGTCGGTTCCGGACGAGCGAGACGCCACGCCGCCCAGTCGCGCGCCCCGTCGTCGAGCACACCAGCCGTGGGCACCACCGGCAGCGCAAGCAGTGCGTCGTCGCGCGTCACCGGCAGGGCGAGCGTCTCGACCGGGAGCGGCAGCAGCCTTTGCGCGTCGAGCGCGAGCAGTTCATCGAGCAGCGACGAGGGACGCACGACGGCGTCCTGATCGAGTTCCGGGACGGTGACGCCCACCGACACCGCCGGCAACGTGAGCAGGTCGGCGAACCGCGCCCGCGCCGTCGCCGTGCGCGTCCGCTCCTCGGCCCACCCGAGCCGCTCCAGCATGAACGACGGATAGAAGATGTTGCGGGCCGTCGGCTCGGGCCACTCGCCTTCGAGCAGGCCTACGATGCGCACGCGGTCGAAGGTGCCGAAGACCGCGGCCTCGGCGTCCACCAGGTGCAGGCCCGCGTCGGCCCGCGGTAACGCGAACGTTCGTTCTTCGATCCACCGGCGCACGAGGATGCACGTGTCGCGTGCCGACACCGTCGCGGTGTCGTGCTCGGCGAGGGCGCGCTCCAGTTCGTCGAGCACCAGGGCGAGCGACGCGCGGGTGCGACGCGTGCGACTCGCCTCGGGGTCGTCGTCACCGACGGGCTCGGCGCACGACTGCCACGCCGCGCGGAGTGCCGTCACGTGTCGTGCGCCAGGACCGTCGACGCGTAGCGGCGCAAGCGCGTCGAGCAGCGGGCGCACGGCATGCGCGACGCGTCGCGCCATCTGCACCTCTGCCCAGATCCGCGCCCGATGGCCCGACGAATCGCTGCCGGCCTCGAGCGCCGGCTGTGGCACCGCGAGCAGCGCGTCGAGATGTTCCGACGTGCCCAGATAGCGCTGCTCCGCCAGCCAACGATCCAGCGCAGCAATGCCGACCGCATCGACCCGCGTGCCGTCGGCGTGCCGGACCACGACGTGCGGCGACCGCAGCAGCGTGACGAGCGCTGCCCGCGTATACCCCGACAGCGCCACGTCCATCAGCAGATCGAGACTGGCGGCGCCTGGCTCGGCGGCGAGCGGAAGGGTGGCGGCCGACTGGTACGGGATACCGGCCGACTCGAAGATCTGGCGTGCCGCGTAGAGATACGGCAGCGGCCGACGCACGACCATCGCCGCGCGTGATGCGTCTCGTGGTGCCTCCGACTTCAGCCGACGCGCAAACGCGAGGACCTCGTCCTCGCGGTCGCGGCACGCCATCCATCGACGGTCTGCCGTGGTCACTTCGAGCGCGGTGGCGGCTGGTTGCTGCGGCGGCACCCGCACGTCGACGGCATCGGACCAGCGCCGGCGCAGGCGCGCGAAGAGCCCGTCGGCCACACGGGCAGTAGCAATGATGTCGAGCCGCGCGAGCCCGTCGGCGGCGGCGAGCAGGTCGAAGTCGACCGGCCAGAGCCCATGTGCCTCGGCATGGTGATCGCCGACGGTCACCACCAGGTGTCGTGGTGCCCACCGTCGCGTTGCGTGACGCAGGCGGACTCGCAGCGCCTGCTCGTCGAGCGCGCCGGTCTCGCGCACCTTGCGCGCGTAGGCCTCGAATGCCGCGCGCAGGAATTGCGTTTGCCCCAACAGCCGTGCCGCTCCGCGATCGGTATCCGCCTCCGCGCCCAGCCGCAGGGCCGCGTCGACCAGCCACTCGACGGGATCGTGAGCAAGCCGGCCAGCCTGATCGAAGAACCGCACCATCTCGGCGATGAGACCCGGGCGCAGCACGAAGGGCGGCCTGTGGTGCCGGGCCGCTTCGCGGGCGCTCGCGGCCATCAGCACCTCGCGGCCGATGGCACTCAGTCGCGGCGCGTCGATACGGGCCTGACGATGCCATGCATCGTAGGCTTCGTCGCGCGCCAGCAGTGCAGGGAACGCCAGCGCTTCTGGGGCATCGACGGCCACCGGATGTTCGAGGGCTCGCTGCAGCGCGACGGGCGGGCGCCATCGCTCGACCAGCACCCGACGCTCGAGCGTGCGTCGCCACTGCTCGGCGGCAGATCGACCCGGTACGACGACGGTCGGCGGTGCCTCCAGCTGACCGTCAGTGGTCGTGGAGGCCGTCGGCAGGCAGAGCGCCAGCAGCGCACGTTGCCAGGCGTCGACGGTGTCGGCCTGGATCAGACGAATGACTGGTGGCATTCGATCAGCGCGCGGGTCCTGGCAGCGACGGGGGGCGGGTGAGCTGCGGCACCTCGGTGCGCAACTGCTGCAGCAGCATGAGCGCGCCGGCCGCGGCTGCGGAGGCCTCCCACGCCTGCGGCATCTGGCCGCTGCGCACTGCGGCGCGGCGGCTCTGCAACGCGCGCGTGGCCAGTTGCATCGCTGAGGTCCACAGTCCCTGCACCTGTTTCGCCTCGTCGGGCGTGGCGATGACGCCCGCATCGGCGCGCGCACCGGCCAGCTGTCCTTCGGCCTGGGCCAGCAGCGTCGGCTCGGGGCCGGCGAGCGCCCGGATCTCGTCGAGCGCGCGCGGCAGCGGTCCATCAATGGGCAGGTGGCGCGCCACACTGGCGGCGTAGCGCTCCAGGGCCGGGCGTCGTTCCTCCCAGCGCTCGAGCAGGAGTCGATGCCGACGCGCGGCGTCCAGGCGGACGTCGAGCGTGGCGAGCAGCGACGCGACTTCGGCTGGCCGCTGCCGATCGAGCCGCACGTCGCGCTCCACGAGGGTCTCGCGCACGCGCATCAGTCCTCGCACATCCGCCACCGCCAGCAACGCGGCACTCTTCTCCAGCATCCAGTCGCGCAGGCGCGCATACGTCCTGGAGACGCCGTGCTCGCGGCGGATCTGACGTTCGACGTCGCGGCGCTGCTGTCGCGCCCATCGACGCTCGAGTGACGGCGCGCTCTTCAGCATGGCGGCCGCGGACTCGAGCAGCGCGAGCCGATCGGCCGGGTCGTCGAGGCGAGGCGCAAGCCCGAGGGCCTGCGCGATCACGTCCTGCAGTGTCGGCGGTGGCAAGGTCGGCGGCGCGGCTGGCGAGACCGACGCCGTCGACGACGTGAGCGTGAGATCGAACGTCTTCTGTCCGGCCGCAGCCCGCATGCCGTTCAGGAGATCGTCGACCACCGACAGCGTCTGCGCGACATCGTCGGCGCGATAGCCATGGTGCGCGGCCGGCCATTGGGCGAGGCGGGCGCGCGCTGCCTCGAGACGACGAATGCGTTCGAGCGGATCGACGATCAGCGACACGTCGCGCAGGGTGGCGGCCACCTCCTCGGTGAACGCGGCGTAGGCGCGCGCGCCACCGGCCTGCTCGAACTGCGCCTGCCGAAGCGACTCGGCGTAGGTCTGCGTTCGCCTCCAGTCGACGTCACGGGCCGGCAGCGACACGGGGCGCGTCTGCTGTCCGTCGGCCCCGGTGGGGACCTGCAC
>DATJTM010000759.1:0-2245 GCA_035503395.1 Luteitalea sp. | reverse complement strand
GCTGCAACCCGAGCCCGGGCAGGTGGCGTTCTTCCCGAACGTCGATGCCATCCAGGAATTCACGGTCGAAACCAACAGCCCGCCGGCGGAGTTCGGACGCTTCAACGGCGGCGTGGTCAACCTCACGACGCGGGCGGGCGGCAATGCGTTGCGCGGCTCCCTGTTCGAGTTCGCGCGACACGAATCGCTGAACGCCCGCAATCCCTTTGCCTCGACCACGACGGCCGCGCCGCGCTTTCGTCGTCATCAGTTCGGCGGCGTCGCCGGCGGCCCCGTGAAGCGCGATGCCACCTTCTTCTTCGTCGACTACCAGGGGCAGCGGCAGAACATCGGACGCACCGTGATCTCCACGGTGCCGACGCGACTGCAGCGGCAGGGCATCTTCACGGAATCGATCACCGGCCGAGTGCCGGTGATCTACGACCCGGCGACCACTGCGTCAACGAGCATGGGCGCCACCCGCCAGTCGTTTGCCGGCAACGCCATCCCCGCCGACCGCATCGACCCGGCCGCGAGAGCGCTGCTCGCCCGCTATCCGGAGCCCACCAGCGCCGGTACCGCGAACAACTATCGCCGTATTGCCGACGAGACGGTCGATCAGGACCAGTGGAGCACGCGGCTCGATCAGCGGCTGGGCGACGGCGGCAGTCACCTGTTCGCCAGGCTGACGCGCGTCGCCGAGACGTTCACGCCCGCTACGCCATTGCCCGACGGCAGTGGCGTCACGTCGGGCACGCTCGGCCCGCAAGGCACGGTGGCGTGGTCGTTCGCGTCGAGCCATCAGCACGTGTTCTCGCGGTCGATGCTGAACGAGTTGCGCGTGGGCGACACGCGCCGATCGGTGACACGACGTGCGGCTACTGCCAGCGCGTCGGCATCGGCTGCACTCGGCTTGCCCGGACTGCCGACGACGGCGCAGTTTGCCGACACGCTGCCCACATTCCTCATCGCCGGCTATCAGCAGCTCGGATCGCCGGCCAGCACCGCCAGCGAGTTCAGCACTGGTGTGACTGAAATTGCCGACACGTTCACGTGGCTGGCGGGACGCCATACGCTGAAGTTCGGCGGCGACCTGCGCTGGGCGCGGCTCGACGTCGTGCAGCCGCCATTCCCGACCGGCTCGTTCACCTTCAGCAACCTGTTCACCGATCTTCCCGGCACCGCCAACACCGGCACGCCGCTCGCCAGCTTCCTCCTCGGACAGGTCCAGCAGTTCTCGATCGACCTGCAGCAGCAGGCGATCCGCAATCGCGCCCACATCCAGGAGTACTTCGTCCAGGACGACTGGCGCCTGTTTCCGCGCGTCACCGTCAACGCAGGCGTGCGCTACACGCTGAACTTCCCGTCGGTCGAAGCCGACGATCAGGCCGCGGTCTTCAACCTCGACACCCAGGCGCTCGAGTACCTCGGGCGCAACGGGCAGCCGCGTGCCGCGCGTCAGCTGCATCGCCTGAACTTCGGCCCACGCGTCGGCGTCGTCGCGCGTCCGACCGATCGCACCGTCGTCCGCACCGGCTACGGCCTGGTCTGGATCGAGATGGCCGGCATCACGACGCCATTCACCACGCCCGTCTTCCCCTTCCTGCAGACGGTCTCGCAGCGCACGCTCGACAACGTGTCGCCCGCCTTCACGCTGTCGACCGGACCGACGGTGACGCCCATCCAGCCGACACCGGATGCCGGCGTCGGACAGGGCGTCTTCTCGGTCGACCGCGACCTGGGCTCTGGCTACGTTCAGCAGTGGAACGCCTCGGTGCAGCGGGCGCTGAGCCAGAACGTCTCGATCGAGGCCGCCTATGTCGGCTCGAAGATCACGCGGGTGGGATTGCCCGACACCAACCTGAATCAGCTGACCGCGGCGCAGCTCGCGCAAGGCCCGGCGTTGCAGCAGCGCGTCCCCAATCCGTACTTCGGCGTCATCCCGCGCGCCTCGTCGCTGGGTGACCCGACGATCACGGTCGCGCAGCTGCAGAAACCGTATCCGATGTACACGACGGTGAGCCTGTACCGGAACAACGTCGGCTCGACGAACTATCACGGCGTGTACGGCAAGCTCGAGCAGCGCCTGTCGCGCGGCCTGTCCTACCTCGTGAGCTACACGCGCTCGCGTCTGATGGACGACGCGTCATCGGTGTTCGACGCGTCGGTGCTGACCGGGCCGGTCGCCAACTTCCCCGTCGCCGACAGCTTCAACCGGCGCGGCGAGCGCGACTACTCGACGGGCGACATCCCGCACGTATTCGTC
>DATJTM010000758.1:0-4740 GCA_035503395.1 Luteitalea sp. | reverse complement strand
TCGGACGCCTCAGAGAGGCGCCCCTACCCATCATCGAAGGCGTGTGAGGACGCCTACCCGTCGAGGGCGCCGATGTACGGCAGGTTGCGATACTTCTCGGCGTAGTCGAGGCCGTAGCCGATCACGAATCGATCCTCGATCGTGAACCCGACGTACTCGACCGGCACTTCGACCTCGCGCCGCGACGGCTTGCTGAGCAGGCAGGCGGTCTTCAGCGACCGGGGCCCACGCGCGCGCAGGATCTCGCGCAGGTAGGTCAGGGTCAGGCCGGTGTCGACGATGTCCTCGACGATGATCACGTCGCGCCCTTCGAGGCCGGTGTCGAGGTCCTTGATGAGGCGAACCTCGCCTGACGAGCGCGTCGCCTTGCCGTAGCTCGAGATGACGATGAAGTCGAGCGTCGCGGGGCGATCGAGCTGGCGGACCAGGTCCGAGAAGAAGACGAAGGCGCCTTTCAGCGCACACACCAGATGCAGGTCGCGGGTGCTGGCATAATCAGCGCGGATCTCGGCGGCCAGTTCGGCCACCCGCGCGGCAATCACGTCCTGCGTCAGCAGCGGGGTGGGGCGGTCGGGGAGGGACTCGAGGCTGAGAGCCATCTGGACCGGCGCAGGCTAGCACATATGGCACGTTTCGCGATGATCACGGAGGCTGACGCCCGCATGCTGCCCGAGGGCAGCACGGTGGAGCTGTTGCCGCGTGGTTTCGTGACGCCGCTGGCGGCCGATACGCTACGCGACCGGCGCATCACGGTTCTGCGCGCCGACCAGGTCATCGAGGGCGACGGCGCCGACCTCGTGCCCGTCGCCGACGTGCGTCGCCTCATCATCGGCAGCGACCACACCGGTGTCGCCCTGAAGCAGCACCTCGTCTCGGCCCTGCGCGGGCGTGGACTCGCGGTACAGGCGATCGGGCCGGAGGGCACGTCGCCACCACCG
The DNA here is from genome assembly GCA_035503395.1 of Luteitalea sp. Lineage (GTDB taxonomy): Bacteria > Acidobacteriota > Vicinamibacteria > Vicinamibacterales > Vicinamibacteraceae > Luteitalea. The sequence continues at coordinate 3,802 of DATJTM010000758.1, read as the reverse complement.
GCCGACTATCCCGACATCGCCGAGCAGGTCGGTCAGGCCGTCGTCCGTCGCGAAGCCGACGCCGGCATCGTCATCGACGGCGCCGGCCTCGGCTCGACGATGGCGGCCAACAAGGTCGCGGGTGTGCGCGCGGCGCTGTGCCTGAACGAGACGCTCGCGAAATACGCGCGCCAGCACAACGGCGCCAACGTCCTGGCGCTTGGAGCCAGTCTCCTGTCGCCCGGCGACGCCCTGCTCATCGTCGACACGTTCCTGAAGACGCCGATGACCGAGCCCCGCTACATCCGCCGGCTCGCGAAACTTCAGCGCCTCGACACGAACCGAACCGAGCGCCGGTAACATCGTCAACGACGAACGACGAACGACGAACGACGAACGACGAACGACGAACGACGAACGACGAACGACGAACGCCACTGCCGACTCGCCGACTCCCGACTGCCGATCGACTTCCCGATGCTCCATCTGTTCTCGAAGGCCGAAGGCCGAATGACGAAGGCCGTTCTGTAATGCACTATTCCGCGACCGAACTCGAACGCCTCGTCCAGATCATCACGGAGGAGGTCCTGCAGGCTGCCGGGAGCGGGTCGGCGGTGGGCCGGTGCTCGTGCCACGCCGTGCATGTCGAGTGCTGTCCCGAGCGGCTGCGCGGAGTGCTCGACGCCGGGGCGACGCGACTCGGATTGCAGGCATCCGGGGCGCCGGCGGGCACCGTGGCCGGGTTGATCGATCACACGCTGCTCAAACCCGACGCCACGCAGGCCGAGATCGAGACGCTGTGTCGCGAGGCGCGCGAGTACTCGTTCGCCACGGTGTGCCTGAACCCGACCTGGGTGCCGCTCGCCGCACGCCTGCTGCGCGGCAGCCCGGTCGGCGTCTGTACCGTCGTCGGGTTCCCACTCGGCGCGACGACCGCCGACGTCAAGCAGTACGAGACGCGGCGCGTCATCTTTGACGGCGCCACCGAAGTCGACATGGTGATCAACGTCGGCGCGCTGAAGTCGGGCGACGTGCGGACGGTGCAACTGGATATCGACGCCGTCGCCGACGCCTGCCGCGCCGCTGGGGTCGTCAGCAAGGTGATCATCGAAACCGCGCTGCTGACCGACGAGGAGAAGGTCATCGCGTGCACGCTCGCCAAAGCGGCCGGAGCGACGTTCGTCAAGACGTCGACCGGCTTTGCCAAGCACGGCGCGACGCCGGCCGACGTCGCGCTCATGCGCCGCGTCGTCGGCGCGGAGATGGGCGTGAAGGCCGCGGGCGGCGTGCGAGACCTGAGCGGCGCCCAGGAGATGGTGAAGGCCGGAGCGACCCGCATCGGCGCCAGTGCGGGTGTGCGGATCGTCCAGGAATCGAAGGGCGGCGCCCAGGGCACTGCTGCGTCAGCCGGCAGCGGGTATTAACGCCGGCGTCCGACCGTCCATCCACGCGCCGACTTCGGACGGCGAGAACTGCACGCCTGTGTAGAACGGGCCGAACTCGCCGTAGTCGGCGCTGGCCTCGTCGAAGCGCATCTCGTAAATCAGCTTCTTGAAGACAACGGGATCGTCGGCAAACAGGTCGACGCCCCACTCCCAGTCGTCGAACCCGATCGACCCCGAGATGATCTGCGTGACGTCGCCGGCGTAGAGGCGACCGATCTGACCGTGCTCGCGCATCATCGCGGCGCGCTTGTCGAACGGCGTGCTGTACCAGTTCTTGATCTCGCCGCGACGCTTGTCCATCGGGTAGAAGCAGACGTACCGGCGCGGCGGGAACGCCATGAACAGGCGGCTGGCGACGCGCCCGTGCTGTCCGCGCATCGCCTCCTTCTGGGCGGCCCGGTACTCGTCGGTGCCGGCCGACAGCCCTTGCGCCGTGAACTGCTCGTGCAGCTTCGCGGTCATCTCGTACATCCCGAGTTCGACGATCGAGACATACGACGTCGTCGCCTCGAATACTTCGGCGACGGGGAGCCGCGCGACGTCGAGCTGCGCCTGCACGAGCGCGTCGAACGACCGGCGTGCATGCACCAGCATCAGATCCGCCTTGTGCCCGAGCATCGCCACGGCGATCGATGAGCCGTCGTCGGTGGCACTCTGGGCCAGCCAGTGCTGGAGGCCGGCGGCGAGTTCGGCGCGGTCACCGGCGTCGGCCTGGGCCACGTCGGGCCAGGACACGCGGAACATCTGATGGAGGAGGCACCAGCCTTCGAGGCTCTCGGGTACGGTCAGCACCCCCGTAGCCTACCGCCTCGCGCGGTTCGCTACCAGCGGATGACGCCGAGCAGATTGCTGAAGGCGTCGGTCCAGGGGCGAACGTCCCGCGGGGCGTAGCGCGGACCCAGCGCGTCCAGCAAGGCGGTATCGCGCGACAGGATCATCCAGCTCGTGCCCTCGATCAGTTCGCCGCTGGCCTCCTGGTCGAGACGGACGGCCTCGAGTCCGACGGTCCGCCCGGCCACGGCGACGACGTCGTACAGATCGAGATAGCGGTTGGTGACGTTGACGATCAGCAGGCTGTGCGGATCGCGCAGATGCTGCACGTAGATGGCCATCGCCTCGCGGGTCAACAGGTGCGCCGGCACGGCATCGCTGCTGAAGGCGTCCATCACGAGGACGTCGAACGCCGACGGCGCCGCCCGCTCCAGCGCCAGTCGCCCGTCGCCCTCGACGATCGTCACGCGCGCCTCGGAGTCGCGTACATAGGTGAACAGCGGGTTCGCGCCGGTCGAGAGGGCGATCACGTCGGGGTCGATCTCGAAGAAGGTGATGCTGTCGCCCGGCTTCCCGAAAGCGGCCACCGTTCCCGCGCCCTGTCCCAGCACGCCGATACGTCGGGCCGTGCCGTCTCGACGGACCAGGGCCATCGCGCGGCCGATGCCACTCTCGGCGGTGAAGTAGGCCGCGGGCCGTCGGGCTCGCTCGGCGTCGAGGAACTGCGCGCCATGCATCGTGGTGCCGTGATCGAATCGGCGGTACCGGCTGCCGCTCGGCAGGTCGCGGTCGCGAACCCGGATGGCCCCAAAGAAGTTCCGCGAGGCGTGCAGGGCGGCTTCGTTCGTCCAGCGCCACACCGCTGCCGTGTGGATCCCGACCATCACGGCCAGGATCGACAGCGACACGGCAATCAGCCGGGCGCCGCTGGCCGTGCCCGACGTGACGGGCTCGTGGATGGCGCGCGCATAGATCGCAGCCAGGACAGCCAGCGCGAGCACGAACGACAACGGATATTCGAGCACACCCGAGAATGCGAAAGGCGCTCCGAACGCGACCAGTGCGCTGCCGATCACGCCGCCGGCCGACACGAGCAGGAAGTACCGCGTGAGGTAGCGAGGGGCAGGCGCTCGCGCTGCCAGCTCTCCGTGCATCGTCAGCCCGACCACGGCCAGCGCCAGCAGCGTGATTGCGACCGTCAGGACCGCCGGCCCGTCGGGGATGGCGATGAACGGCGTGACTACGACGAACATCGTCATCGGGCGACGCTGGTACCAGTTGCGGTACTCGAAGGCCACGATGAACGTCAGCAGGTATGTGGCCAGCGGCAGCATCCACAGGAACGGCACCGCGGCGACGTCGAGCGTCAGCCTCGTCGTCGACGCCTGCAGCAGAACGGCCGGTACCGCGGCGAGGGCCAGCCACAGCGCGTAGTCGCGCGCGGCTGGCGGCGGCTGCGCAGCCGAGTGACTCTCATCGGGCAGGTGTGCGGCGTCGGCGGGGACGTCGCAAACGGCACCGACGCAGATGAGGACGGCCCCGATGTAGACGCCGAGCGCCACCGTCCACCACCATCCCTGCTGGAACAAATCCAGGCGTGGTTCGAT
>DATJTM010000757.1:0-8342 GCA_035503395.1 Luteitalea sp. | reverse complement strand
CGTCGTGGCGAGCCGGGAGGCGGTACTGCGCCGGTATCTGGACGATGGCTACCGGCAGGCGCAGATCGAAGCGCGCCTCGACACGGGCGGCGCGCCGGGCGACATCCGCGTCACGTTCGTGCTCAACGAAGGGCGACAGACGCTCGTCGATCGGATCCTCGTCGTCGGCAACGTGCGGACCAGCGAGGACACGATTCGTCGCGAACTGCGGATCGTGCGCGGCCAGCCATTCGGGTTGAGCCGGGTGTTCGAGAGCCAGCGCCGGTTGACGGCGCTCGGGTTGTTCCGCAGCGTCAGGATCGTCGACGTCGGGCAGTCGGCGGTCGATGCGCACGACGTGATCGTCACCGTCGAAGAAGCACCGGTGACGACGATCGGCTACGGCGCCGGGCTGCAGGGCGGACAGCGTCTGCGTACCGTCGATGCGAACGGCGAGGTCGACGAGACGCTCGAGTTCGCAGGCCGCGGCTTCTTCGAGGCTGGTCGACGCAACCTGTGGGGCAAGAACCGCGCGGTCAGCCTGTTCCTGCGCGCCAGCGTGCGGCCGCGCGACTTCCCCGGCGATCCCGAGCGCGACGGCACCGGCCTCGCGCTCAACGAGTACCGCGTGCTGGGCACGTGGCGCGAGCCGCGCGCCTTCCTCGACAGCGCCAACCTCGACGTCTCGATGTTCGTCGAGCAGGCCATCCGTTCGAGCTTCAGCTTCCGTCGGCAGGCGGCGCGTGTCGACTGGTCGCGCCTGTTCGGCGAGCACACCACGTTCATCGCCCGCTACGGCTTCGGCCGCACCGAGCTGTACGACGCGCGGATCGCCGCCGAGGACCAGCTGAACGTCGACCGCCTCTTCCCGCAGGTGCGTCTCTCGTCGGTCACCAACTCGGTGATTCGCGACACGCGCGACGACCCTCTGGATCCGGGGCGAGGCACGTTCGTGGCCATCGATGGGGAAGTGGCGGGTCGATCGATCGGATCGGAGGTCGGCTTCACCAAGACGCTGCTGCAGGGCTTCGTCTACCGCCGCATGCCGGGCGCCCGTCGGGTGGTGCTTGCCGGCGGCGCTCGTCTCGGTCTCGCGAGGGGCCTGACGCGCGCGGTACCTCGCGTTGGCGACGACGGGCAGGAACTGGTGGGGCCCGATGGCAACGCGCTGGTCGACGTGGTGACGGACCTGCCGGCGGCCGAGCGCTTCTTCGCGGGTGGAGACAACACCGTGCGGGGCTTCGCCCAGGATCGGCTCGGCGAACCTGCCACGCTGGACCGTAACGGCCTGCCGACCGGCGGCAACGCGCTGCTGATCTTCAACAGCGAAGTCCGCGTGCCGGTGTGGCGCGGGTTGATCGCGGCCGGATTCATCGACGCCGGCAACATCTTCCTGCGCGTCAGCGATCTCGACCTCGGCGGCATTCGCGGCGCTGCCGGCTTCGGCGTGCGTTACCTGTCGCCGATTGGTCCGATTCGCGTCGACCTCGGCTTCAAGCTCGCCCGCCAGTCATTCGCCAACGGCTCGCGTGAGGGTCGCACCGCGCTGCACATCACGGTCGGGCAGGCATTCTGAAGGGCTGCGCTCGGCCACGCGAAACGCGGGAAGGGAATGTCGAGTGGAAGACGTCGTAGCCGACCGACTTGTCGGTCGGATCGTACGTCTCAGTCCTCTGAATGTGTAGCCGTCGACCTTCAGGTCGACGGTCAGCACAGAGCGTCGACCTGAAGCTCGACGCCTACGAACAGGTGGGGTCAGCGGAGCCAGTTGTACTTGACGATGCACCACAGGGCGCGGACGCCGTCGCGCCAGCCGATCTTCTTGCCTTCTTCGTAGGTGCGACCGGCGTACGAGATGCCGACCTCGTAGATCCGCACCCGCAGCTTGGCGATCTTCGCGGTGATCTCCGGCTCGAAGCCGAACCGGTTCTCCTCGACGGTGATCTGCTGCAGCACCTCGCGCCGGAAGACCTTGTAGCAGGTCTCCATGTCGGTGAGGTTCAGGTTGGTGAAGGCATTGGAGCAAAGGGTGAGGAACTTGTTACCCAACGAGTGCCAGAAATACAGCACCCGGTGTGACTCACCACCGGCGAAGCGCGACCCGAAGACGACGTCGGCCCGGCCGGCGACGATCGGTTCGAGCAGCTTCGGATATTCGTCGGGGTCGTACTCGAGGTCGGCATCCTGGATGATGACGACGTCGCCGGTGGCGGCCGCGAATCCGGTGCGCAGCGCCGCGCCCTTGCCCTGGTTGACTTCGTGGTACAACACGCGCACGTTGGCGGGGAAGGTCGTCCGCTCGAGGAGGTTGCGCGTGCCGTCGCTCGAACAGTCGTCGACGAGGACCAGGTCCTTGTCGAGCGGCACGGCCTGCACCCGATCGATCAGGTGCAACAGCGTGTGCACTTCGTTGTAGACAGGAATGACGACCGTCAGTCTCATGCGCGCGGGGCCCTGGAGGGCGGCGACAGTATATCTGGCCGCCCTGATGATGGCCGGGCCGGTGGCCGCCATGCACGCCCTCGCGCAGCCGTTGCTCATCGATCGGCTCGTCGCTGTGGTCGGTGAGCAGGCGCTCACCTGGCGTGACGTCGAGGCCGCCCGCCTGCTGGGGTCCATCCCGCCCGGCGGCACCGAGGCGGAGGGCATCGACCGCCTGCTCACGCGCGAACTCATGCGGCTCGAGGTCGAGCGGCTGGCGGTGCCGATCCCGATCGAACCCGCAATCGACGAGCGGTTGAGCCGTGCCGTGCAGCGCATCGGCAGTTCCGAGGCATGGGCCCGCGCCCTGCAGGCGCTCGGCTTCACCGAGGTCGACGCCCGTGCCTGGGTGGCCGACGACATCCGCATCGACGTCTACGTCGACCAGCGCTTCACCGCCGCTGCCCAGCCGACCGACGTCGAGGTGAGCCAGGAAGCGGGCACCCCCGGCGGCCGTCCGCCGACGCCCGAGCAATTGCTCGAGGCCCGTCGTCGCCTGACGACGACGCGTCGAAGCACGCTGGTGGCGGACTGGCTGGCCGGCATCCGGGCCCGCACGTCGATGCAGATCGCGGGGCCGCGGTGACCGCACCGGTGACGGCGGCGCCAGGCCCGTCGGCCGGCCGCGCGGCCGTGCTGCGCGACGTGCTCGGCCGGATCGCCGCGGTACTCGGCGCGATCGGCTATGCGGCCGGTCCCGGGTACGCCATCGTCGCCTCCGTCCAGATTCCCGGCGCGGTGCGCTGGGCGTTGCTCGGGCTCATGGCGCTGGCCGTCCTGCGGCCGCGCTGGTCGGCCGGCGTGCTGTTGCTGCTGGTGCCGCTGTTGCCCGTGTGGCCGACGATCGAGCCGCGCCTGCCGCCATCGATCGTGCACCTGGTGGTCGTCACGCAGGTGCTCCCGTGGTTGATCCGTCGAGCCGCGGGCCGACGCCACGTCACGACCTGCAGTGCCGTGCCGGCCTGGGGGCTGTTCGTTGCCGTCGCCGCGGTGTCGGTGGCGGTGGGCCTCACGCCCGATCGCTGGCGGCCCAGCGAGATGGCGCACCTGTGGCGCAACGTGACGGCGCAGGTGCCTGGCTACCTGTTCATCACCGAGACCTACGACGGCCGGTCGCTGCCCGCCCTCATCGCACTCATCGACGGCTTCTGCTGCATCGGGCTCGTCGCCGGCACCCTGACCCGCGAGAACCGCGAGTGGGCCCTCCGCGCCGGCGCCATCGGCGCCATCCTGACCGCCCTGTTCGGCTTCGTGCAGGCATCGACCGGCATCGGCCTGCAGACGGCATGGCGCATCTTCGACGCCGGCATCATCCGCATCAACGCCACCTACGTCGACCCGAATGCGCTGGCGGCGTTCTATGCGCTGATCGCGCCGGTGCTGGCCGGGCTGGCGATGGCGCGGGCCGGCTGGCGACGGCTGGCGTGGAGCGTTGGTTTCCTGATCGTCCTGGCGGCGATGGTGATGACGGCCGGTCGCGCCGGGCTGGCGTCGATGGCGTTCGGCCTCGCCACGCTGGCCTGGCTGGCGCTGAGCCGCGATCTCGATGCGATCGATCCCTCGGCGCTCGTCCGGCGGTACGCGCGGCCCGCGATCCGTGGCGGCGTCGCAGCCTTCCTGCTGATGCTGGCCGGCGTCGTGCTCGTCGGCACGTTGTTCAACATCCGCCACGAGCAGCAGACCTCGTACCTGCACACCTGGCTGTACACGTTCAACCTGCGGCAGCCGCCTGACGCGATCGCCAAGGGCCGCATCGCGGTCTGGCAGGCGGTGCTGGCCATGATCAGGACGGCCCCGGTGACGGGCCTGGGCCTCGGCAATTCGGTCAACGAGTTCGAACGCTTCCGGGCCCGCCTCGGCATCGAATCGTTGCCGGCCGACGCCCGGCTGTCGGCCCACAACACCTACCTGCTCGTGACGAGCGAGCTCGGCGTGCTCGGCCTGAGCGCCTGGGTGTTGATGATGACGGGCACCGCGCTCGGCATGCGTGCTGCCGGCAACGTGCAGGCGCGTACGGCGGCTGCCTGGCCGGTGGCTGGTGTGGTGGCCGGCCTGGCCGGCTACTCGCTGACCATGCTGACCGGCGACCGCATCATCCTCCGCGAGGACATCATCGTCGGCACGCTGTGCGCGGCGATAGCGACGCTGGGATCGGGGCCGCTGCCGCGCGCCTGGAAGGCGGTGGCCTGGACGCTGCTGATCGTGACGATCGCCAGCTGGCCGATCCGGGCTACGCACTGGTCGGCCGAGCATGCGGGCATGGCGCTACCGCCGCACGAGGGGCTGCACGGCGATCAGGTCGGCGTCCGCGGCGACACCTATCGCTGGAGCAAGGGCTACGCGGTGTTGTACGTGCCGCCCGGTGCAACGCGCGTGCGGGTGCCGGTGCGCAACCTGTCGCCCGGTGTGCAGCGGCTCGACGTGTTCGTCGACGGCCGTCCCGTTGACGTGCGCGACCTGCCGCGCGATCCGTGGGTGGTGCTCGAGTACCGCCTCGCGCCGCTGCGCGACGAGCCGTGGCATCGCGTTGCCCTGCAGGTCACGCCGACGTGGCAGGCCCCCAGCGACCCGCGCGTGCTCGGCGTCGTCATCGGCGAGTGGACCTTCGAGACGCGGTAGGCACGACGAACGACGAACGACGGAGTCAGGAGAACAGGAGAACAGGAAAGCAGGAAAGCAGGAAGCAGGAGACAGGGAACAGGAACCGGGCTGCAGGAATCGGCAGCGCTGTGACCACGAGCCCGCGCGTTCGCGTCGGTGCGCCTCCCCACGCGTAGCCGCCGGACTTTGTCCGACGGTCAGTGAGGCCGCCGGCCTGGTTTGGGTAGGGACGGGCCGCCGGCCCGTCCGAGTCCGGGCGGACCGCTCGGCGAGCGGTCCCTACCGAAACGCTTGCGCGCCTACGACGGCAGCAGCCCGTGACGTGATGCGTACTGGAACAGCGCAATCTGAATGAGGTTGAACAGCGCGTGCGACACCGCCGGCCCGATCACGCTGCGGCGGCCCAGGTACAGCATCCCCCACAGCATCCCGAGCACGCCGGTGATGACCATCGCGTCATACCCCTGCTCGTAGTGCCCCAGTCCGAACGCCACGCTGAAGAGGACGAGGCCCAGTTTCGCGCCACCGAGGTCCTGGTCGAAGCGGTGCAGGATGAAGCCGCGCTGCACCTCTTCACGGATGCCACCGGCGACCACGGCCACCAGCGCGAAGAGCGCGATGCGTCCCGGCGACGTCATGAGGAGTTGGAAAGGATTCTGCTCGTTGTGCTTCCAGGGCGCCAGCCACTTCAGGACGGCGCCGACCGCGAGGACGACGGTGAAGACGAGCGGCATCCACGCGATGCCCCGCCAGACTTCGCGGAGCCGCGACCCAGAGCCCAGCAGCACGTCCGACGGGCGCTCGCCACCGATTCGCAGGAACAGCAGGATGAGGCTGAGCACGACCACCGCGTCGATCAGCGAGACGGTGACGATGATGGGGAAGGTCAGCCCATCCTTGCCAGGCGTAACCACGCCGGCTAGGACGAGCAGCGTCCCGATGAGCACCATGGTCGGGAAGCCCGAGCAGAGCAGGACTTCGAGCAGCGACAGGGCCGGGGATCGTCGCGCCACCGGTTGCACCGGAGGGTCGACGAACTCAGGCGTCGCGTCGATGGAGTCCGGGTCGCTCACCATGTAGATGTTACGCTGTCCTAGGCCCGGCGCTCCGCGGCGCCCGGTGTCTGCCCTGCTGCCAGCTCTGCGTCCCGGAAAGGTTGCCTGTGTCGAGCGCGATCGAACCCTCCCGCCAGTCCGATTCCTCGCCTGACCAGAATGCCGGCGAGCGCGTCCTCATCGTCGAGGACGACCGCGCGGCCCGTGTCGGGCTCACCGAGCTGATCCGCGCCTGGGGCTATGTGGCCGAGGACGCCTCCGATGGTGAGGAGGCGCTGCAGAAGATCACGACGTTCCGGCCTGGCATCGTCCTCACCGACCTGGTGATGCCGCGGATGGATGGCCTCGGCCTGCTGCGTGCGCTTCAGGATCAGCTCACCGACCTGTGCGTGGTCATCCTGACGGCACAGGGCACGGTGGAGACGGCCGTCGAGGCGATTCGCGACGGTGCCTACGACTACCTCACCAAGCCGGTCGACCCGCACCGTCTGCAGATCCTGCTCGCCAAGGCCGTCGAGCGGCAGTCGACGCGCCGCGAGGTCCGCAACCTGCGCCGGCAGCTCCGCGATCAGGGCAGCTTCGGCCGCATCATCGGCAACACGCCCGCCATCCGCAAGCTGTATCGGACGATCGAGCAGGCCGCCCCGACCGGCGCCTCCGTGCTCATCTGGGGCGAGTCCGGGACCGGTAAGGAGCTGGTTGCGCAGACGATCCACCAGCTGAGCGACCGCGTGCAGCAGCCCTACATCGCGATCAACTGCGCGGCGATTCCGGAGACGCTGCTCGAGAGCGAGATCTTCGGCCACGAGAAGGGCGCGTTCACGGGCGCCGTCGAGCGTCGACTCGGCTGCTTCGAGCTGGCCCACCGCGGCACGCTCTTCCTCGACGAAATCGCCGAGATGGTGCCGGTGACGCAGGTCAAGCTGCTGCGCGTGCTGCAGGAGCGCACCTTCCGCCGCCTCGGCGGGCGCACCGAGCAGAACGTCGACGTCCGCATCATCGCCGCCACCAACGTCAACCCGCTCGACGCGGTGGCCAAGGGCAAGCTGCGCGAGGACCTCTACTACCGACTGAACGTGTTCTCGATCGAGCTGCCGCCCTTGCGGGCGCGGCGTGAGGACATCCCGCTGCTCGTGCAGTCGTTCATCGCCGAGTTCGCCGGCCGCAACGGCAAGGACGTCAAGGGCGTCTCGCAGGACGCGCTGGCGTTGCTGGAGCAGTACCACTGGCCCGGCAACGTCCGTGAACTGCGCAACGTCATCGAGCGCGCGACCATCCTGTCGCCCGGCGAGTTTATCGAAGCCGCGCAGCTGCCGCCGGAGCTGTCGACGCCGCAGGCCGCCCCGGGCGAGCAGCACCAGATCACGCTCACGCCGGGCACGACGGTCGACGATGCGGAGATGCGCCTGATCGAGATCACGCTGGCGCACACCGGCCAGAACAAGACACGGGCCGCCGAGTTGCTCGGCATCAGCCTCAAGACCCTGCACAACAAGCTGAATCGCATGAAGGGACGCGATCAGGCCGACTAGGCGCTGCGCATGCGTCTGAGCTACCAGACTCGTCAGGTCGTCGGCGTCACGGCAATCGTCGCCCTGACGGTCGTCGCGCTGAGCGCGGTGTTCCTCGCTGCGCAGGCCAACGCCTTGCTCCGGGAGAGCGAGTTGCGTGGCCGCCTGATGAACAACCTGACGTACCAGCGTGCCTTCACACTGGTACGCAGCCGCGAGTCCGCGGTCGTCGACCTGCAGGCCGACGCCGGCCTGCGAGCCATCCTCCTCTCGGCCATGGGCTTTGCCGAGAACGTCACGTACGCGACGATCACCGACGTTCGCGGCCAGGCCATCGTCCACAGTTCACCGACGCTCGAAGGCACGATGGTGCCGCCGCAGGCCTCGCTCGAGGAATTGCTCGCGAGTGGTTTCGTGGCGCAGCTCCAGGGAGTGTGGGAGCAGCGCAGCTACGAGGTCACGCAGCCGCTGCTGCTCGGCGACGATCAGTTCGGGTCGATTCGCATCGGCGTGTCGACCGTCCTGATCTGGGAGGGCCTCAAGCGAGCGATGAGGAACATCGCCCTGGTCGCCGTCCTGGCCATCGTCGGTGCGGTGGGGTTCTCGTGGCTGATGGCGCGCCGCTTCCTGCGGCCGATTCACGTGCTCCAGAGCGGCATCGCGCGTCTCGGCCAGGGCGAGGAGGACGTGCGCCTCGATCTGGCGGAGGAGGACT
>DATJTM010000756.1:0-4107 GCA_035503395.1 Luteitalea sp. | reverse complement strand
GAAAGGGCGAAAAGTTCAAGAATTTCGAAAAGGGAGTAGTCCGAGGCGGAGTTGCGCCTTCGTCCTCGCGCACTCCTCGCGGTCGACGTCCGTCCTGGACGACAGACCCGTCTTGCGCGGCTTGCCCTGCCGGCCCCTCTTGAGCTTGTCGAACTTCTGGCACGTTTCGCCCTTTTGCCGTGCCGCCCTGACGTCCGTGTGCCTGCTGCTGGTGTCCTCGACGCCGGCATTCGCCCTCGACCCGCACAAGCAACTCAGTCAGTTCGGCCATCGCGTGTGGACGCGCGACCAGGGCCTGCCGCAGGACTCCATTCGGTCCATCGCGCAGGCTGCCGACGGGGCGCTGTGGGTCGGCACCGAAGAAGGACTCGCGCGCTACGACGGCACCGAGTTCACCGTGTTTGGACGCGCCCCCGGGCAGCTGCGCAACGCCACCGTCACGGCGCTGCTCGGCACCCGCGACGGCGCCATGTACGTCGGCACGCTCGAAGGGTTGTTCCGGTATCGCGACGGGGCATTCCACAGCTTCGTGACTGCCGGCGTCGGTGCGCGCGTCATCGGCCTCGTCGAGGACGGCGAGGGTGTCGTCTGGGCGACCGATGGACGCAGCGCGTTCGCAATTCAGGGTGACGCCGTCCGCACCTACACGACCTCGGACGGTCTTTCACCGCACGGCATCCGCCATCTGCGCGTGTCGCGCACCGGCGGACTGCTGGCCATCGGTGCACGCGACGTGGCGGCGTGGCGAGGCGGCAGGTTCGTCGTCGAGGGATTCGACGTTGCCGCAGCGGCAGCTCCGTCACGGAGCCGCGCACCACGATCCGAAGTCGAGCGCCACTGGGTGTGGAGCGGCGATCACGTGGCCGCGCTCGAGCGTCGCGACGGCCGCGTAGCGGTGGCGGCCGTGCAGCCGGCGACGTTCGTCCGGGCCGTGCTCGAGGATCGCGACGGCACCGTCTGGATTGGCACGAGTGGCGGTCTGTTGCGCGGCATCGAGGGCGTCGTCACGGCCGTCAACGTGCCGACCTTCCCCGACCTGACGATCATCTGGCAATTGTTCGAGGACCGCGACGGCACGTTGTGGGTTGGCACCAACGCCGGCCTGCACGAGTTCCGCGAACTGCGCGTCGCCGTGTTCGGTCGCGGCGAAGGCTTTCCCAGCGATCAGCCGACGGTGGTGCACGAGGGGCGTGACGATGCGCTCTGGATTGGCTTCGAGAACGCCGGCCTCCTCAGGGTCGCCGGCGACGTGCGGCAACGCATCACGCAGGCGCAGGGCCTGCCCGGCGATCGTGTCTTCAGCCTGCGGGCCACGCGCACCGGCGACCTGCTCGTCGCCACCGACCACGGACTGGCGCTCGTTGCCGATGGGCGGGCGACGCCGGTCGACGTGCTGCCTCCCGACGTCGACGCCGTCTTCGATGCCATCGAGGACGGTCAGGGCCGGCGCTGGCTCGCCACCGACCACGGCGTCTACCTCGTGGACGGCGCGTCGGTCACGCGCGTGATCGCCAGTCAGGGCGGTCTCAGCGGCACACCGACGACGCTGGCGCTGACGCCCGATGGCGCCCTGTGGGCCGGGACCCATCGATCGGGTCTGTGGCGGTACAAGGACGGGCGGACCACCACGTTCACCACCCGCGACGGCCTGCCGAGTGATGCCGTCCGCGCGCTGCATGCCGACCGTGAGGGCGTGCTCTGGATCGGCACCCTGGGCGGTGGCCTGGCGTGGTGGCGCGCCGGCACGTTCGGTCGGGTGTCGCTCGCGCCGGCCGGCGGCGACAATGTCGGCCAGCTCGTGCCCGCGGCCGATGGCACGCTGTGGGTCGGCACCAGCACGGGTATCGTGCACGTCGACACGGCCGCCGCGCTCGCGGGACGGCCGACCGTGCGCGGGGCGGTGCAGGGTACGGCCGACGGACTCCGCTCGTCGCAGTGCGCGCCGGCCTTTCCGACCGCGCGCGGTGGCACGCTCGATCGCGCCGGTCGTCTCTGGATGATCACCGCGAATGGACTGGCGCGGGTCGACGCACGCCGCGCCCAGCCGCTCCCGCGTCCCGGTCCCGCCCGGCTGCGCGCCGTGTTCGTCAACGGCGAGCCGACCGACCCGGAACGCGACCTCGACCTCGCGCCCTCGGTCAGTCGGGTCACCTTCAGGTTCACCTCGACGTACCTCTATGCGCCGGAACGCGTGCGCTATCGCTATCGCCTCGAGGGAGTCGATCGCGACTGGATCGATGCCGGCACGCGGCGAGCGGCCGACTACATGAACCTGCCGCCCGGGCGGTATCGATTCCTCGTGGCGGCGCGGGTCGGTGATGACGAGGCAGCGCCGGCGGCGCTCGTCGTCCGTCAGCGCGCCGCCTGGTATGCGTCCGTGTGGTTCCCCGTCGTGCTCGTCGTCGCTCTCGCAGGACTGGGCGGTGCGGCGTACGCCTGGCGGCTGCGGCAGCTGCGCAAGCGATTCGCGCTGGTGCTCACCGAGCGCAGCCGCATTTCGCGCGATCTGCACGACACGCTCGCCCAGGGGCTGGTGGGGATCTCGACACAGCTTGGTGGCGTGACGGCCAGCCTGCGGCAGGAGCCGGAAGTGGCCGAGCAGCGCCTCACGCTGGCGCGTCGCATGGTGCAGCACAGCCTCACCGAGGCGCGGCGGTCGATCATGGACCTCCGCGATCCGGTGCTCGACGGACGGACCCTGCACGACGCCATCCATCAGGTGGCCGCGCAACTCACCGCCGGGTCCGGGGTGACGATGACGTTGACCGACGAGGGCTACACGCGACCGACCGATGCGTCGGCGCGCCAGCACCTGGTCCGCATCGCCCAGGAGGCTGTCCACAACGCGATGAAACATGCCGAGCCGCGAAACATTCGCATCCGTATCGGCCCGCCGCCACGCCTGCTGATCGTCGAGGACGATGGCGCCGGCTTCGATGCGCAGGAGGCACGGGCGATGGAGGAAGGGCGCTTCGGGCTGCTCGGCATGGGCGAGCGGGCGCGCCTGATCGGCGGCGCGCTGCGCACCGAGAGCCGGCCAGGGCAGGGCACGACGATCGCCGTGGAGTGGCAGGCCCGTGACTGACGCGCAGATCCGCGTGCTCGTCGTCGAGGATCACCTGATTGCGCGTGTCGGCCTGCGCACGATCATCGAAGCGCAGAACGACATGACCGTCGTTGGCGTGGCGGCCGACGGCGTCGAAGCGGTCAGTGCATACGAGCGGTACCGGCCGGACGTGACGGTGATCGACATGCGGCTGCCGATCGCCAGCGGGTCGGACGCGATGCGCACGATTCGCTTGACGGCGCCGCGAGCCCGATTCATCGCCTTGAGCACGTATTCGGGGGACGAGGACGTACGGCGTGCCCTCGACGCGGGTGCGCAGGCCTACGTCACCAAGGACGTGCTCGATGCGGAACTGATCGACGTCATCCGGCGCGTCCACGCCGGCCACGTCTACCTGTCGAGCACGGTGGCCTCGACGCTGGCCGCCAGCCTGCCGCGCCCCGAGCTCACGGCCCGCGAACGCGAAGTGCTTGCCCTCATCGTCGAAGGCCTCGGCAACAAGCAGATCGCCGCGCGGCTCGCGATTGCGGAACACACGGTCAAGAACCACGTCAAGAGCGTGCTCGCCAAGCTGGGCGTGGGCGACCGCACGGAGGCCGCGACTACGGCCATCCGTCGCGGCTTCGTGGAGTGACGGGTTGCTGCCGCGTCCGAACCCTCAGCACGTTCCGTCGACGCAGCCTTCGAAATCATGAGCACGTAGCCGTCCGACTTGTCGGACGGTGCCGTCGACACCGCCGCCGACAAGATCCTGAATGCGTAGCGGTCCGACTTGTCGGACGGGACCGAGCGACCCGGACCACGGACATCGCCGTCGGCCGGCTCGGCGAGCCGGCCCTACCGATTTCGATGTGAACACAGCGCCGGCGGCGTTCGGCAGAAGTGCTGTCGGTTCACCCCAACCCCTGTTGAGACGTCCGTCTTCCGCCGACGCACCGCGCGACGCTGCGCCAGCAGCATCGGTCGCCGGCCGGCTGGGTGGAAGCCCATGCGGAGTCAACCGACAATGGCTCGATCGAGCCGGTGACACACGGGCCGAC
>DATJTM010000755.1:0-2986 GCA_035503395.1 Luteitalea sp. | reverse complement strand
GGCTGATCGTCGAAGGCGCGCGCGACTACGCCATCCTCACCGCGGACGCCGCAGGCACGATCACGAGTTGGTCGCCGGGCGCCGAGGCGATCTTCGGCTGGACCGCCGCGGAAGCCGTGGGCCAGTCCCTCGACATGATGTTCGTGCCCGAGGACCGTGCGGCGGACGTGCCGGCCGCAGAGCGCGCTCAGGCGACCGTCGAGGGCGCCGCTCCCGACGTGCGGTGGCATCAGTGCGCGGATGGCCGTCGCGTCTTCATCGACGGGACCATGCGCGCCCTCTGGGACAGCGAGGGTCGATTCAATGGCTTCCTCAAGGTCGGGCAGGACGTCACCCGTCGTCGGGAGATCGACCAGGCCTACCGAGCCAGCGAGGAGCGCCTGCGGGCGGTGATTGACTCGCTGACCGACTACGCGATCGTCAGTCTCGACGCGGGCGGTCGCATCGTCGGTTGGAATGATGGCGCGCGTCGACTCCTCGGCTACGACGCCGCCGAGGTCTACGGACGGACGATTGATTTCTTCTACACGCCCGAGGACGTCCTGGCGAAGAAGCCGTCACAGGAACTGGCGCGTGCCGCCGACACGGGCCGCTCGGAAGAGGAAGGCTGGCGACTCCGCAAGGACGGTTCGCGATTTTGGGTCAACGAGATCGTGCGTCCGCTCCTGGACAGCGATGGACGTGTGACAGGCTTCGCGAAGATCAGCCGCGACCTCACCGAGCGGAAGGCGTTCGAGGATGCGTTGCACGAGGCGCACTCGTCGCTCGAAGCGCGCGTCCGCGAGCGGACGGCGGAAGTGCAGTCGCTCTTCACCCGCCTGATCAACGTCCAGGAAGAAGAACGTCGACGCATCGCCCGGGACATTCACGACCAGCTCGGGCAACAGATGACCGCCCTGCGCTTCAACATCGAGGCGCTGCGAGGACAGCCGGATCCGCCAGCCTTGAGCCAACTGGTCGACCGCATTCAGCGACTGGCGCACGAGGTCGATCAGAGTGTCGACACGCTGACCTGGCAACTCAGGCCGGCCGCCCTGGACCACCTGGGCCTCCCCGCGGCGCTCCAACATCTCGTGCGGGAGTGGTCCGAACGGTTCGGGATCACCGCGGAGTTCGCGGTCCGCGGGATCGAGAAGCTCTCGATGTCACCCGACGCGGAAGCCAACCTGTACCGGATCGTCCAGGAAGGGCTGCACAACATCGCGAAGCATGCGCAGGCGACGCAGGTGAACGTGTATGTGTCGGAACAAGACGGCAGCCCCGTCCTGCTGATCGAGGACGATGGGCGGGGATTCGACATCGACGCCGTGTCCGCACCGGACGGCGGGCGCGGCATGGGTCTGATGAACATGCGCGAACGGGCCGTGCTCGTAGGCGGGCATCTCGACATCGAGTCCGCACCCGGTCACGGCACCTCCATCTACGTGCGTCTTCCTGCGAAAGCGATCGCGACTGAGCGGCCGTAGGGCATCCCTCGCTCAGGCGTGTACGCTGCCATGGGTGCGTTCCGCCGGTGGTGGTTCAGCTGCGTTGGCAACGCCACCCTCTCACGCAGCGTCTTTCAAGGAGTGGGCGTCTTGCATCCCGCGCCCCGGGCGGAACTCGGCGCGTCTCCGTATGTGAGCGTGACGAGTGCCGCCGCTTGCCCGGCGGCCTGACGCGGCAAGGCGTGGCCCTGCCGGCCACCGCCTGACCGCTCGCGACGCCTAGCGCGAGAACATGCCGTAGAAGGCCGATCGCTTGTTCGGGTCGCTCCAACGCGTCCCGAGCGACGTTCCGCTGAAGGCGTTCTCCAGCGTCGTGCCCATCTCGGCATGGTGGACCGCCGACAGCGGGCTGAACCACTGCTTGTTGCCGCACGACATCGTGTGATCGAGTTCTTTGCGCACGGCGATGCGGACGGCGCCTGCCGCGACGCGCACGTCCTTCTCCCCTGCCAGGAAATGGATCGGCGCGGCGGTGACTTCGACGACGTCACTCACCATCCGGGGCGACAATGTCCGCGCCATCGCGACCAGGGCCTCGCGCTGCGAACGGCTGGCACGGGCGTCGACGACGAGGGCCGTACGGGTGCGGGCCTGCTCGCCGCCGATCTCGTGGACGCCGAGGTTCGCGTCGCCCGAGACGGCGGCCATCACGCTCAAGCCATCCAGCCGCACGCCGTTGAAGGCGCCGCGATCGACCTTCCAGGCGAGGACAGCCTCGCGCCCGCTGGTGCCGGCCTCACTATTGATGACGCAGCCTCCAGCGAAGATCTCCGCGGTGCGCGCCTCGACATACGTGCCCTGCAGTGAGGCTGGCGCGGCGGTGAGGGAGGTGCCGGCCAGGGCCAGCGCGACGGTCGAGATGAGGAAGCGTTTCATCACGTGTCTCCTTGGCGTACGCGGTCCTACGCTCAGTGCTTGCAGCACTCACGGTCGTGACAGCACGAGTCCGGGCGGACCGGCTCGCGATCTGGTCCGAAGCCGGTCTGCGTCATCGCGCACCAGTACGCCGACGTCTCGTAGCGGTCGTAGAACGACGACTCGTCGGGATCGACCATCGCCGGGATGTACATGCCCTTGGTCCGCAGCTTCAGGCAGTGCGTGCCGACCACGATCTTCGGTGAAACGAGTGATTCCATGGCGTCTCTCCTTACGCGACCTGCTGGCCGGCGGCTCGCAGGATGGCCCGCTTCACGGCCGTCTTGGCGACATCGATCTTGTAGGCGTTCTCGGCCAGCGGCATCGCACCCTGCAGCGCGGCTTCTGCGGCGGCCATCGCCGACGCTTCGGTGATCGTCTGGCCCACGAGCGCCTTCTCGGCGGCTGGTGCGCGCCAGGGGATCGGCGCGACGGCGCCGAGCACGACGCGGGCGGTACGCACCGTGCTGCCGTTCATGCCGAGCAGCACGGTGGCGAAGGCGATCGGCCAGTCGTGTGACGTCTTGTAGCGTACCTCGTAGTGTCCGCTCCGCACGTCTGGCGGGGCCGGCAGAATCGCGTGC
>DATJTM010000754.1:0-20231 GCA_035503395.1 Luteitalea sp. | reverse complement strand
GGCACCCATGAGCACGTAGAGCGCGTTCCGATACTGCCGCCGCAGCCACGATTGGCCCTGCTCGAAGCTGACGACGCGCATGGCGTCCTTGAGGTAGTTCGGGTCCCGCGTCGGTGTGGCGTCGCGTATGGCGGCGGTCATCGCGCCGACCGCGGCCTGCACCTGTGCCTCGGTCTGGTCGATGCGCCGGCGGATGACCATCTCGAGCCACCAGTTCTGGCGCTCGTCGAGGGCGCTGCCCGAGCGCCGCAGCAATGGCTCGGTGCCGAACGGGACAGCCACACTGAACGATCGTCCGACTTCGGGACCAAAGAACTCACGCGGCGTGACGCCGACGATCGTGAACGGCACCCGGTCGATGGTGATGGCGCGGCCGAGCACGTTGGCATCGCCACCGAAGGCGCGCTGCCAGTACGCGTGACTGATGACCGCGACCGGACCATGGGCGCCGCCGCCGCGCTGGTCATCGGGCCCCTCGATCGCCCGGCCGAGCACGGGCGCCACGCCGAGGACGTCGAAGAAGCCGCCGCTGACGAACATGCCCTGCTCCCGTCGGCCGTCCTTGCCGACGTGGACCGTCAGTTCCTCGTTGGCCCAGGCCGCCGCGCCGTCGAACTGCGCCGCGCGGAGACGCACCTGTTCCCAGATCGGGTAGGTCCAGCTGCCGTGGTCGACCAGGAGCAGGCGATCGGCGTGTCGAACGGGCAGGGCACGGAGCAGCAGGTGGTCGACGATCGAGAAGATCGCGGCATTGGCGCCGATGCCGAGTGCCAGTGACAGGATGGCCGTGAGCGAGAAGAGCGGACTGCGCCAGAGTTGCCGCACCCCGAGCTTCAGGTCGCGCCACGACGATTCGAGCCACGCGACGCCGCGTCGTTCGCGCACCGCTTCCTGCACGGCCGTGACGCTGCCCCGGCGGGCAAGCGTCTGGCGCCGCGCCTCCTCAGCCGGCATGCCGGACGCCAACTGGTCGTCCATCTGCAGCGCGGCGAGCGAGTCGAGTTCTTCGCGCAGATCGGCGTCGTGTCGATCGCTGCCGAACATGCCGGCGACGCGGCGTGCGAGTACTCGCAGCGCCGTCATGCCTCACCGCCTTCGGCCAGGAAGCGCGCCATGATCGCCGTCGTCTGCGCCCACTCGCGCGAGGCACGCGCCATCTGGGCCCGGCCGGTCCGCGTCAGTGAATAGAACTTCGCCCGTCGCCCGTTGTCGGACTGCCCCCACTCGGAGGCGATGGCGCCTTCCTGTTCGAGACGCAGCAGCTGGGGATGCAGCGTGCCGTAGTTGACCGCGAGCTGATCGCCGCTGATCTGCTCGATGCGTCGCGCGATCCCGTACCCGTGCTGCGGCCCGAGCGTGTCGAGGGTACGGAGAATCATCAGGGCGAGGGTGCCCTGCCAGACGTCTGCCTTGCTGCCCATGCGGTCTCCTATGGCGAACCCATACTAGGCGCGCTTGTATGGGGACGCAATAGGAGAGTCGGAAGTTCCGTGGTTCATCACGGAACTTCCTGCGCAGCAACGCGGGAGTGCGGAATGCGGGAATGTCGAAGCCGCAGCGCGGCGCCCAACAGGCTGTTCGAAGCCTAGTGCCGACGGACACCTAGTCCCACGTAGGCGTAGCCGTCCGACTTGTCGGACGGAGGCGCGGCGGAAAGCGGTGAAGATTGAGAGTCAGTGGCTCGCGGCAATCGAGCCGAGCAAGGCAGCCGCCGGCAATGGAATGGGCCGCGCTGGGACAACGGGCCCTGCCTGTGCGCGCGGTTCCGGACTGTGTTCGGCCTCCGGTTCCCGGTTCCCGGTCCCCGATTGCCGGTTGCGTCTAGCGTCCCTTCCGCTGCAGGTCACGCAACGGCCGCCAGCCGATGCGCTTGATGCCGCGCTGGTCCATCAGCTGCTTCACGCTCGCATCGTCGGTGAACAGGTGGTACTCGGTGTCGCGTTCCTTCCAGCTGTTGGTGATGTGCTGCGACTCGTCGCCGGCAACCGCGGGGTGGATGTACAGCTCGGTGACGCCGGGCTTCAGCTCGCCGATGATGCGCTTCCAGTACACGTCGACTGCCTCGCCCTTCCGGCGCTGGTCGTGAATCAGGTAGTCGGGATAGATGGTGCCGTCGGCATCGAGCTCGCCGCGCAGGTGCCCGCCACCGAGCTTCGCCAGCAGGTCCTGGTTGCCCATGCGGATGGGCATGTCGAACTCCTTGGCCAGTGCGCGGTAGACCGCGTGGTAGCGCATGTCGTACTGCAGCGCGCCCATGTGCGAGTCGAGATGCGTGATGTCGATGCCCGACGCCTTCGCCTTGGCGACCTGCGCACGCGCCTCGGTGAGCGCCTGCTCCGGCGTTGCGTTCTTGTAAACCGATTCGATGTCGGGCCAGAGGTACCCCAGCGGCGTGACCAGGCCGGCAACGCTGTCGCGACTCGCGACTGGTCCCCACTTGTAGCCCTTCCACTCGGACGTGTGCGTGAGGTGCAACCCGAAGTCGGCCGTCGGCGTCGCGCGCGCGTAGGCCGCGATCTCCTCGAACCACGGCGCCGGCACCATGATCGTGCCGCTCGTGATCAGCCCCTTCTCCATGCCGTGCCGCACCGCCGCGTTCGCCGCGTGGCTGTTCCCCACATCGTCGGCGTTGACGATCAGCACGATGTCGGTGGGCTTGTAGCCGAGACGCTCGGCCAGCGACGGCTTGGCGGCAGCAGGAGCCTGCGCCCCAGGCCGCATGGTGGTGAGCAGCAGGATCGCGATGAGCGCGCCCACGAACAGGAGAATGATGCGACGCATGGGCGGAAGGCTACACCCACCGACGGGAACCGGGAACCGGGAACCGGGTACGGGGTTCCGGGTTCGGGGTACGTGCCTGGCTCACGGCAAGGTGCTAAGCCATGCCGGCCAGAAGCTGCCGACTGGCCGACTGCCGACTACCGACTGCCGTCACAACGTCTTGAGGTACTCGAGCAGCGCGAGCTTCGTCGCCGCTGGCAGGTCCGCGCCGTAGAGGTGACCACCGTTACCGTTGCCGCGCAATGTGGTGTCGAACTTCACACCGTCGCGTTCGGCATCTGCCCCGTGACTGACGAAACCGACGCGGTCCCAGTCGTACACGTCGTAGGCACGATGGAAGGCGACGGGGCGCTCCTCCGGGAACAGCAGCGCGCGCAGGTCGGGTACCGAGCCGTTGTGCAGGTACGGCGCGCGCAGCCATATGCCGTCGAGCGGTGCGTTGGCGTAGCCGTCGGTCTTGCGGAAATGCGAGAAGGCCCAGCGCCGGCCGCGGCCGATCGTGTTCATCTGCGCAGCCAGGGCGGGCGTGAACGAGTCGAGGCGTTCGCGGTCGGTGCCGACCTCGGCGATCGGCGTCACCTGCCCGACCTTCGGGCCATCGAGCGCGTGGCACGAGGCGCAGGCCGAGGCGAACACTGTCGCGCCTTCCGCCGCCCGGGCCCGGTCGATGCGCGCCTCCGGATACTTCGGGGCCGGGAAGTCGAGCGCCCAATCCGCGATCCGCTGCATCGACGGCAAGTCCAGCGATTTCGGGGTCGCGCCGGCG
The DNA here is from genome assembly GCA_035503395.1 of Luteitalea sp. Taxonomy (GTDB): domain Bacteria; phylum Acidobacteriota; class Vicinamibacteria; order Vicinamibacterales; family Vicinamibacteraceae; genus Luteitalea. Next base: position 16,684 of record DATJTM010000754.1, on the reverse strand, counting down.
CCGATCGCGGCACTCTTGTTGCGTTCGTCGACCAGATCGTTGTTGCCGTCCCAGTGCAGCCACAGCCCGCGCCGCGGCCGCTGATTCCACAGCGACGGCAGATCGACGGTGCCGACGACGGCGTCGATCGGCAGGCCGAGCAGCACTTTGTACGGGTTGAAGGTATCGACACGACCTGGCCCGAACGGCGGCCGGGTGTCGAACCACGCGTTCTCCTTGGCGCGGTCGAGGATGCCGTTGCGCGCGGCGCGCACCACGAACAGCCGGTAGGCCAGCCGCTGGAAGAACCCGAACTCCGGGTTGGCCTTGCGAATGGCCGCGATCATCCGGCCGGTCTCGAATGCGGGGCTCTTGGCACACGCCGTCAGGAAACGCGCGTACCCTTGCAGGTCCATTTGATTGGCGGGCATGCCGACGACGACGCGTCTAGGTGAATCGGCCTGTTCCCGCAGGGTACCGACGTGACAGGTGGCGCAGTTGAGGCCGACGCGATCGCCGTTGCCCGGCCGGAACGACGTGCCGATCGGCCGCCCGTGCGGCGCGCCGTCCTGGATGAACCCGAGGCGCTCGTAGCCCACGCCTGGCCGCTTTGGCAAGTACTCGGCGCACACCTCGGGCATCACGCGCCAGATCCAGTAAGGGATACCTGACCCCTCCTCGGCGCCGATCGAGCCGTACTTGAAGTGGTCGCCGATGTCCTGGAACGAGGCGGCGTCAGTACGGTCAGGCCCGGCTGCGCGCAGGCACACGCTGCCGACCACGACGAGCAGCAGGAAGGGCAGCCAGGTGCGACGGACCGCGGGGCTGGTGGCCATGGCGGATCAGCGGAACGGGGCCGGCGTGAACACCGACATGATCTGCTCGATCATCGCCTCGTGCGACGGGTACCTGGACACGTCGTAGCAGCCGAGCGGATTTTCCACGGCGTTGACGAGGCACCGGTTGCAGTACGTGCACGGATTGGCCGGGCGGCCGAAACCATTGGCGAACTGCTTCACCAGGTCGTTGTTGGCGATCAGCGGGCGCGCGATGGTCACCGCGTCGCAGAACTGCTGACGGATCGCCTCCCGGATGATCTCGGCTGTCTGGAAGCCCCCGGTGCACAGGACCGGCACGTTGACGACCGCCTTGATGGCCCTGGCTGCCGGCAGGTTGACGCCCTCGATCCGATCGCCGCGCGCCTCCTGCCATCGCCGCTCGAAGAGCCGCTGTGTCGGCTCGAACCGGAACAACAGGTAGTTGCGTAGCGCCAGGCTGCCGCTCGACAACAGCTGGTCGTAGGTCTTGACGAGCTCGTCGACGGGGAAGTCGCCTGGCGGATTGCGCGGATGCGGAAAGAAGCTGCCGCTCGAGACGTGGATGGCGTCGACCCCGGCCTCGTCGAGCCACTGGCACACCTGCACGGTGTCGGCCAGCACGTTGCCCGGCTTCTCGTCATCGTCCAGCGCGTCGTTGTGATCCTCGGCGCTGATCTTCACCTGGAGGTGGAAATCGCTACCGACCTCGGCGCGGATGGCGGCGACGACCTCGAGGAGGAAGCGGGCCCGCTGCCGTAGCGGCCCGCCGTAGCCGTCGGTCCGGTCGTTGATGCCCGAGCTGAGGAACTGCGTGAAGAGGTAGCCGTTGGCCGCGTGCAGCTCGACGCCGTCGAGCTTGGCGAGTCGCGCCCGTCGGGCGCCGGCCGCGAACGAGGCGACCGTGGCATCGATGTCCGCCTGCGTCATCGCCTTGGCGGGAAAGCCGTGCAGCGGCTCGTCGCGGTCGGTGGAACTCAGCGCCTCGGCAAACTCGATCCCCGGGATGTCACGCTGCCGGCCGGCGTGCGACAGCTGCATGATGAAGCGGCAGTCGTGCGCATGCACCGCCTCGCCGAGCGCCCGCCAGAACGGAATCCGCTCGTCGCGATCGATCGTCGCGTAGTTGGGAACGATGCGACCGCGAATCGTCACCGGTACGAACGACGAGATGATCGCGCCGACGCCGCCGGCCGCGAACTTGGTCTCCCAGTTGATCCGCGCCTGGTTGCCCGATCCGTCGTAGTTGTCGAAACGTCCTGAGACGTTCGACCGGAAGATCCGGTTCTTGACGGTCAGGTTGCGAAAGACGATCGGTTCGAAGATCTCGTCGGCCATGGCTACATCCGCTTCAGATACGCAATCAACGCGCGCTTGTGCTCGTCGCTCAGACCACTGCCGAACGTATGGCCGCGATCGAGGACGAAGTCGGGCACCACGTTGTTGCGCAGGAAGCCGCGGAACAACGAATTGTCGGAGAGGAGATTGAGGACCAGCCGGTTGCGGACGATCTGCGGCAGTCGCGTCGGGTCGACGCGCGCAATCAGGTCGACGGGCGTGCCGGCGGGAATCTGCACCGGCCGGTCGCGACCAGTGACCTTGAGTTCACTTGGCACGCTGGTCACGATGATCGACTGCACGCCGAGCCGCTTCTCGGGCCACAGCAGCTTCTCGACCGAGTCGGTGAACGACGCCATGCGGCCGGCGACGGACGGATCTTTCACGAACGTGCCCAGCGCGTTGTTGTGCAGGTACGGCGCGGTCGCCCACATCGACACCAGTGACGGCGTGCGGTAGTAGCCGCCCGCCTTGATCTCGACGTCGAGCGGATCGTCGGGCTTGCGCGGGTTGTACAGGCCCTCGATCTTGCCCACCGGCTTCAGTTGCTTGTAGGTCGTCGATGAGAACTCCTCCCACACCTGGCCCTGCTGCGCGTTGGTCCCCATCGCCCGCGCGACATTGGTGCCCAGCTCGCGCACCGAGTAACGCGCATCGTCGGACAGGAAGTTGTCGGTCAGGAAGTCGGGCTGCGTGACCGCCTGCTCGAACCACGCGATCCTGGCCTTCGGGTCCGACATCGGGGTCGGCGGCTGCTTGCTCGAATGGCACTGCGCGCATTCACGCGCAAACACCTGGCCACCCAGTGCGACCTGCTCGGCCGGCTCACTCAGGTAGCGCGCGCCGCCCGGCGCGTCCGCGAGGTGCATCGGCTTGATCGTGGTCAGGAACGCCTCGGCCGCCTCCATCCGCGCTTCCGTGTTGCGCCAGTCGGCGCACTTCTCGCGCGCTTCCGCCATCCGGAAGGGCTTCTGCGGCGTCAGGCCGGCCACCGGGTCGATGCGCGTCAGCCAGATGCCGGAGCACATGCCGATGTTCACGTACACCCGCAGCGAGGCGCCGGCCACGCCGACCGAGTCGGCGCCGTCCTTGAGGATGTGATGCACGGCGCGCTCGCTCCCGTCGGGCATCTTCTCCATTGTCGTCGGCCGCTTGCCGAGCAGGAACACCGCGTTGATGTTGCTCGGGTTGTGGACGTGATCGGTGGCGAAGCGCGAGGTGTCCGAGGTCCCCGGCGGCTGCCGGTTGCCCAGGTGCCACCGGAAGTCCTTCGGCGTCATCTTCAGATTGAAGAGGCGCCCCTCTTCCCAGTACTGGTTGCCGATCGCGCCAGCCAGCTCGCTCCACTTCGGGCGCTCCGGGTCGACCGGCGGGTTGAGCGGGTTGAAGCCGACGTGGCAGAAGCCGCACGCCATCCCGATGACGTAAGGCGGCTGTATCCCTTTCGGGTGGGTGCGGTACTTCTCGGCGTCCCAGGTCGCCGGGTCGAACTTCGGATTCGGGAAACGACGCAGGCCGACGATGCCGGCCGGCTTGCCGAATTCCGCCGGCATCCCGTCGTCGGGGCACGCGTCCATCCAGAGTCCGTATTGATCAGGTGACGTCGCTCCCATACAGCCGGGCTGGGTGACGGCGCCGAGTTCGCGGAAGCGATGGCCGTGACGACGGGAGTCGACGTAGTTGAGCAGGTCGACATTGCCGTCCGTGATCTCAGCCATTCGGACCCAGAACTTCTCGTTACCGCCTGTCCAGAAATACCAGGTGTCGCGGCCTTTACGCTCGAGCTGGGAGAGGCGCGAGCCGTAGCCGAAGTCGTCTTCCGATCCGTAAGCAGGTCGTGCAGCGTCGGGCCGCGGATCCTGCGCGGTGCGCATCGCCGAGAGGCCCACCAGGCCTGCCCACACGAGCACGATCGTCGTCAACGCCGCGGAAAAGGTGCGGTGGCGAAGCATGGAGTCCTCCTGGACCTGCGAGAACACGCGAAGGGGTTGTACCGACATCAACGGCCGACCCGCGTGAATCGCACAACGCCCTGTTCGTCGCCCCCTCGCGCAGCGTTTGAGGCATTGACCCGTCACAGCCGCGCCGCTCGTCTGCGTGCGCCGGAGCCACACCATGGCCAAGCGTTCGTCTGCCAAAGCCACCCGTCGCCCCCGCACGCCACGCAGCGCGCCCGCGATGACCGTCGCGCCGTCGTACGTGGGCACGTGTCGCGCCCTCGTCGTGTACGCGGCCCCTTCAGAACGGGACGACGCGCGTGCAACCGCAATAGCTGAGGTAGCCGTCCGCGAGTCGATCGGGGAGGGCTACACCGTGCAGCCGCTGGGGCCGGGTGCCCGCGACTTCCGTGTGACGCCCGCCGACGGCAAGTTCATCCAGGTGGGCCGGGCGTGGACGCTGGCGCGATCGCTGAAGGCGCATCGCGACGTCGCCGACGCCGAACCGGCGATCGACCAGCCCGGGCTCGAACCGCCACCGGGTGTCGTCGAAGACCGGCCGGCGATCGTGGCGCGCGACTTCAAGGCCGACGCGCCGTTGCCGTGCGCCGCGACCAACCCGGAGTGGAGTCTCGACCTGTGCCGGGTCAAGGAAGCGTGGGCGCTCACACCGCCAACGCCGGCCGGGCGCGTCAAGGGCGAGGGGATCGTGGTCGGGCATCCCGACACCGGCTATACCCGCCACGCCGAGATCTTCGATGCGCCCCCGCGCATCAACGTCGCCGACAGCTACGACTTCGTGCTTCGCCAGCCCGATGCGATCGACCGGCTGGAGCGCGGCAATCCGGGCCATGGCACGACGACGTCGAGCGTGATCATGAGCAGCACCGGCGGGCCTGGCACGCCGTTCGTCTCCGGAGTCGCCCCGGCAGCCACACTGATTCCGCTCCGCGTCACCCCGAGGGTGGTGCTGCTCGGGTTCGATCGTCTCGCGGAAGCCATTCGTTACGCGACCGAGAAGGGCTGCCACGTGATCTCGATGAGCCTCGGCGGTGTCACGCCGTCGGGTGCGCTCGAGCGCGCCGTCGAGTACGCCGTCGGTCGCGGTGTCGTCGTCCTCGCGGCGGCCGGCAACGTCTGGCCCTGGGTCGTCTATCCCGCTCGTCTCGACCACGTGATCGCCTGCGCCGCCTGCAACTGCCAGCGCGGCATCTGGGACAAGTCGGCGAGTGGTGACACGGTGGACGTGACGGCCCCGGGCGAAAGCGTGTGGGTCGCCCGTCCCGGTGCGACGGCCGACCCGGGAGACGACGTCGTGGCGGTGGGCTCCGGCACGTCGTACGCCGTGGCGACGACCGCCGGCGCATGTGCGCTGTGGCTGGCATTCCATGGGCACGACGCGCTCGTCGCCCGCTACGGAGCCGGGCAGATCGCCGCGGTGTTCAAGGAAGTGCTGATGAAGAACGGCGTCGACACGCCGCCCGGCTGGCGCAGCGACAAGCACGGCGCCGGCATCCTGAACGTCGAGAAGCTGCTCAAGGCGCCGCTGCCGGCGACCCCACCGGCAACCGGACTGCGCGTACGCGCGGCGGCCGTGCCGCGACCCGAGAACGACGTCGATCGCTTCCTGCCGTACTACCCCGACGTCGAGCCGGCACGGGTCCGGCGCGGCCTGGTCCGACTGCTCAAAACGACGGACGCCGAGCTCCCCGCCGTCCTTGCGGAGGTCGGCGACGAGCTGCTGTTCCACGTTGCCACCAATCCTGAGGTGCGGGCGCGGGTGCTCAAGGGCGAGGGTCCCAAGAAGCGTGGCCGCGTGCTCGTCCCGCGCGCGATGCCGCGCGGTGCGACCGCCACACCGGACCGACTTCCGCGCGAAGGGTCGCGTGCCTTGCTCGCCCGTATCGGCTGAGGCCGTCGTGCCCGGCATCTGGGAAACCGACGCCGAATGGCGACGGTTGAAGCGCGAACTCACCGCGTGGCGCGTTCATCGGGCCGCCGGGGATCCCGATGGCCAGCACCGGTCGCAGCTGGAGGGCTGCGTGACCTTGATCGACGGGGCGCTGGACGAACTGCACGCGCCGATCGCGGCGCTCACCACCGCCGACCCGCGGCTGGCGGAGCATTGCCGCACGCACGACCGTCGGCTGGTGTGGCTGCGTCGCGTGTGGCAGTTCTTTCGCGACCGCTTCGACCAGCGCGACGACGCCGGTCTGGCGCCGACGCTGGGCGCCGCCGACGAGGTGGTCTGGAGCTGCCATCGTGCGGCCTTCGCGACCCCGGCGCTCGGCATGGTCGCCAGCAGCGGTCCGCCACCGCTCCCGTACGTCGAGCCGCAGCTGACCCCCGAGGTCTTCCCGCACGGACTCGTCCCCGGCGACCTGCGTCGCGACGTTGATGCGACGTTCCTCCGAACCTGGCTTCAGGCGTTGCCCTTCGCCATCGTACGGCTGCCCGCCTCCTGCGTCACGGCGCCCTGGTGGCTGGTCCACCTCGGACACGAGGTCGGACACGTCATCGACCACCAGTGTCTCGGTTACCAGGCGCGCGTCGCCATCGTCGACGACCTTGCACTCGACGAGCCCTCCGCCGACGAGTGGCGGCGATGGAGTGTCGAGACGTTCGCCGATGCCTACGCGATCCTGACGTTCGGCGGCTGGGCACTCTGGGCGCTCGCCCGCGCGGAAGCTCGCGACGACGCGGCAATGCTGACGCCACGAGACGCGTATCCATCGCCGGCCGTCCGGCTGTTGGTGATGGCGCATGCCTGCCAGACGCTCGGCGTGTCGATCGCGGCGGCCCAGCCGATCGTCGACCGGTGCCAGGCGCTGGTCGAGGGCGATCCCACACAGGTCACGCGTCTCCGTGCCGGCACGCGTGTCGTCGATGCCCTGCTTGCGACCCCCGTGAACAAGCAGACGTGGCGGGCCCGCACCGCGCACGACCCGGGGCGCTGGTCGTCGCAGAACCTGCGGGCCTGGGTGAAGCGATTGCCTGGTCGTCCTGCGGCCGTCGCAGGCCGGGCGCGACGGGAGTGGGCACGCGAAGTGCTGGCGGCAGGCGTCCTGCGACGCTGGCGCGCCGAGACGGACGCCACATTCGATGGCGACGCACTCGCCGCCGACCTGCACGCCTGGCTGCCGGCCGTGCGCGAGACTGGCGCGCGCTCGCTGGCGACCACCGGCGTGGCCCACTCGACGCCACAGACGCTTGGCGCGCCGAAGCCCTCAGGCGAAGGCGGCACGCTGGCGCAGCTGCTGATTACGGCGGAGCCTCTCGGATGAACGCCGTGCGATTCACCATCGCGTTGCAGGCCAGGCCCGGTGGCGGCTGGACGTCGGAGGTGCGCGACGCGACTGGGGCGGTGCTGGCGGGATCGACGCGGGGTCTCGAGCCGCTGCCCTTGCCCGATCCCGACGAGACGCTGCTGCTGTTTCCGGCCTGCGCGTCGCCGCTGGCCGATGGCGCCGCAGATGCCGATGCGTTGCACGCGCTCGATGCGACGACGCTGGCGACCTGGTACGCCAACATGGCGTCGGGGCAGTCGTCCGACGGGATGCCGCGCCATTTCGGTCGCTACCTGTTCGAGCTGGTGCTGGGCAGTGCGGCCTGGACGGAGATCACGACCGTCGCCGCCGGCGCGCCGATCGACCTGCGCATCGCCTGTGCGCCCGGCGACTGGGCGCTGATGCGACTGCCCTGGGAACTGATGCACGACGGTCAGCACTTCCTCGCCGCGCGTCCCGGTCCGCTCGTGCTCATGAGCCGCGAGATCATCGCCGTGGGTGGCTCCCTCGCGCCACGCCGATTTGCGCCGCGAGTGCTGTTCGTGATCGGCTCGCTGGTCGGCGACGCCGAGATTCGCGCCGGCGCCGAATATCTCGGCTTGCTGCGTCGCCTGCAGGCGCTCGACCTGACGCTCGACTGTCGTGTCCTGCGTGATGCCAACGCGGAGCGGCTGCAGACCGCAATCGCCGGCTTCCAGCCGTCGGTGGTGCACTTCATCTGCCACGGCGGCTTCACCGAAGGCCGTGGCTCGCTGCGTCTCCTGCCGTCCGATGCCGCTTTGCCGTTCCAGGACTACACGGCGCCGCAGTTGCTGAATCTGCTGGCGACGACCAACCAGGCCGGCGACGTCTCGTTTCCGCCCGTCGTGATTCTCAATGCCTGCTACAGCGCGACGCCACCGGCGCCTGGCGCGACAGATCCGGTCGATCAGTTGTCCGCATCCGAAGTCCTGGGAAACGGGTCCGGCGTGCTGCCCGTCGCGGCCGGCGCGGTCCCGCTCGGCGCGGAACTCGTCGCCGGCGATGGTGCGCACGGCGGGCCGGCACTGGTGATCGGCATGGGTGGTCGCGTCGCCGACCTGGCCTGCCGGCTGTTCACGCGCCAGTTCTATCAGTCGCTCCTGCGCGGCGACCCGACCTGGTCGGCCGCCGCGGGTCGTCGTGGTGCGTTCACGCACGGGTTCGATCCGCGCGACACGATCGACTGGGCGACACCGGTGGTGTTCGTCGAGTCCCGCGCCTCCCTCGAGGTCGATGCCTCGGAGCTCGATCTCGCGCGGCGGCGGGCGATCGTCGCGCACCAGCTGCGCAGCCAGGACGACCCACCCGCCTTCTGCGGCCGGCTCGCGTACTTCGACGACTGGCGCGAGATCACGCGTGAGATCCGCGGCCCGTCGCGTCGGCTGCTCGGGATCTCGATCAGCGACACCGACCCGGAAAAGCGCGTCGGCGGCTCGCGGCTACTCGAGGAACTGGCGGTGGCGGCGATTCACTGCGGGCACGTGCCCTGCCTGCGCGTGCATCGCGAGGCGTCGCCGGAACGTCCGTCGGACCTGTCGGGCATCGCCCGCGAGATTCTCGCCGCCGCGCTCGACATCCGCGTGAAGTACGGCCTGGCGCCGCACGACTGGAATCCCGAGGTGATCGATCTCCACCTGCACCTGCGTGATTCCACCCTGCCCCTGCCGCTGCCGGTGGCGCGGGCCCTCGCCATCAGCCAGGCGGACGCGTTCCGCACCGCCCTGCAGCGCGATCTGTGGCGCGTGCGCGACGACGTGGCGACGCACATGCACGGCGCCATCGACCCGGCACGGCGGCCGTTGGTCGTGGTGCTGCTCGACGAGGTCCAGCGCTACGCGGGGGCGGCGGGCCGCTTCGTCGCCGACCTCTTGCGGGCCGGCGGACTGGGCACCGATCAGGACCCGATTCCGGTCGCCTTCACGTATCGCAAGGATCTCAACTACGCCGAGCCATACGAGCAGGTCCGCAAGGCGCTGGATGCCGTGTCGAACTGGGCGATCCGCCAGGAGCTGCACCCCCTGCGCGAAGCGGCAACCGATCGGTCCATCTACCTGCACCTGCTGTTGCAGCGGACGCCACCGCTCGTGCCGGCGCCGAATCTCGATCAGGCCAAGCTCGACGACTGGCTCGGCATCATCCACGACGCGACAGCCATGGGTTACCCATCGCAGCTGAAGAGCACCGCCGACGGCCTGCGCGTGGCCCTGCGGGCCTGCAAGATGGCCAGCGTGATCATCGAGGCCGACGACGAGCAGGTGCTCGCGGCCCTGGGGAAGTGAGCGCATGAGGCCCGAAATCTCCAGCGCCGACCCGAAGATCGCCGAGCTGCTGGCTCGCGCACGAGCCGACCTCGAACTCGAGTCGCTGGCCAGCCTGCCGACCGTGGCGTTGCCGCAAACGGCGCGTTGGCTGTGCCTCGCGCCGGCCTGGACGCCAACGCTCGCGGCCCGTTGCGGGCTACCCGGCTGGTCCGAGGGCGCCGAGGTGGCGGTGCTCGACGCGTGGCGCGACGAGGGGCTCGTCGAGTCGACGCTGAGCTCGCTGTCGATCGACGACGCGGGCAAGTTCGTGCCCGCGCAACGGCTGTTCTGGATGCCGCGCGACGCCCGCCTCGCGTGGCTCTCGCGTGTCCTGGCCGAAGACGGGCGCGATCGGCTGGTCGCACTGATGCGCGATGTCGCGCGACGCATCGTGGCACAGCCCCTCGATCATCAATTGCCCCAGGCGACCTGGCGCTGGGCGACGCTCGCCGCGATCGAGCCGACCGCCACGCCGACGCTGCGCGACGTCTTCGAGCGCGCCATCGACGAGGCGCTGTCGCAGTCGCGCCAGGAAGACGCGTGGCTGTGGATCGAGGCGATGCAGCGCGTGGCAGACGTGCTGCCCGGCGAGGCGACCACGCTGCACCAGCGGGCCGTGCGCCGTCTCGCGCTCTTCGATCGCCAGCGCAACGACCGCGCCTACCTCCGCTCCTATCTGCCGAGGCCAGCTCAGTTCGATGCGTGGCGGGCCCTGCTGACGGGGCCGGACGACCGCTGGGCGTTGCACTTCCTCGGCGGTGGCGGTGTCGGCAAGACGATGCTGATGCGTGCCCTCACGTCAGGGACATCGGAACACTTCCCACCGGGTTTCGATGTGCCGCCGACGGTAACCGCACGCATCGACTTCGATCACATCAATCCCGACTTTCCGGCCCGTCGCCCCGGTCTGCTGTTCGCGCATCTGGCCGAGGAACTGCGCCTGAAGGACGAGAGTGGCCGCGGCGCCGAGGCGTTCGCGCTGCTGTTCAGCAAGATCGCGCTGCTGCACGAGGCGCAGGACGATCGACCAGCGGATCCGCGCGCCGTCGAGGACGTGCTGGAGGTGTTCGCCCTCGCCTGCGATACGGTCGCGTCGTCGCGGTCGGCGCGCACGGTGCTGATGCTCGACACGTGCGAGGAGCTGGCGCGCCTCGGTCCTGACGGGCGCCTGCCCGACAGCGTGCAGCGTACGTTCGCGCTCCTCGAGCAGCTGCACGACCGGTTGCCGTCGCTGCGCGTGGTGCTGTGTGGCCGCCGCCCGCTGGCGGGGACCTATGCCGACGGCGAGGTCGTGACGCCATCACTCCCGGCATGTCCGTGGATGAGCCTGCATCGCGTCTTCGCCTTTTCGGAAACGGAAGCGCGAACCTACCTGTCGCGTTCAGGTGTGCCCGACCCGCTCGTAGCGCCCATCCTCGCGCGCAGCAAGGCGGCGGCCTCGTCGGCCGCACTGGGGCTCGCCGCTGGCACCGCAGACGAACGGTACGGACCGTTCAGTCTCTCGGTCTACGCGACGTGGGTGGCGCAACAGGGCGCCGCGATCGACCCGGACGCCATCCTCAACGACCCGGTCGATCACTTCGTGCGCATCCGCATCCTCGATCGCATCCACAACGCCGACGTCCGCCGTGTCCTGCCGCACGTCGCGCTGCTCGGCCGGTTCGATGAGGAGACGCTTCGCCGCGCCGTCGATCTGCGGCAGGACGGCGCCGACGTCATCGTGCGGGAGGTCGTGTCGCAGGAATGGATCGATCGCCAGGCCGGCGGCTATTGCGAAGTCGAACCGGAGCTCCGCGCCCGGCTGCTGCGCCATCTCGAGCAGGAGTCGCCGCTCGAAGTGCAGGCGGCGCGCCGACGAGTCCTGCCGGTGCTCTGGGAGTCGCTCGAGAACTGCCCACCCACGGCGGCGCCCGACGAGCCGATCGTGCAGTCGCTCGTCCAGGCCCTGCTGACCGATCCCACCGGCCTGTTCAGGGCGTGGCGGCTCGTCGATGCGCGTGTCGTCGCTGGCACACATGCGGCGTGGGGCATTCGCGTGCTCGGGCGCCTGCTGGCCGACGATGCGTCGCTGGCGGCACCGGTCGTGGACGACGGAACGTGGGCGGCGTGGGTGACGACATACGCCGAGTGCGTGCTGCGCGAGCAGGGCGCGACGGCCACCGAGGACCTGTGGCGCCGCGCGTGGGAGGCCGGGCAGCAGCTCGAGCCGCCTGCCGATCGCGCCGCGCTGCTGGTGCGAATCGCCAGCGGCGGGTTGGCGCAGGCGGCGAGCGCCCCCGACAACGGCATCGCCATCGACCTCTGGGTACTGCGGCTCTACAACCTGCTCTCGGACCGCCACGTGCGCGTGACGGCGCCGGCGGAACTTGCGCCGGCCATCGCTGTGTTGATGGCCTGCGCCGATGCCGCCGACGCGCAGGACGATCCGCTTGCCGTCGCGCCGCCGATGCTGGAGCGGATAGCTGGCCTGGCGGCTGAAGTGCAGCACACGCCGGCCAGGGCGATCGCGCTCGTGTGCGAGGGGCGCTTTGCCCGTCGACGCCAGGATGCGGACCTGGCCCGCAAGCGCTTCCTCGATGCGCTCCAGTTGATCGTCGACGCCGAGCGCGAGCTGGTGCCATGCCTCCACTGGCCCCCGATGCTATGCGTTGATCGTCCGTCGGGGGCCTCGGACCCCGACGTCACGCCGTGGGTCGTGCTCGAGAGTCTGCGTGGCATTGCAGGGCTCGAGCCGCTCGAGGACACGCTGGCACGATTCTCGTCGCAGCCGGCGATCGGCCGGTCGATCTCGGCGGACCGGCTCGAAGCACTCAGGTTGACGCTGGCCGGCGCGGTCGCAGTACCGGCCGCCGTCGTCGATGGCCTCGAACGCACGGCGCGCGCCATGACGACGTCCACGCAGGACCTGCTGCCCGCCATGACGTTTGCGCATCGCGCGCTGCTACCGTCGACCGCGGTCGTGGCCATCCAGGCGATCGAGAGCGGACGCCCGCAGGTCGGCTTCCGCATGCTCGCCGAACTCACCTCGCGAGCCACGAGCGCGCGTAACACCACCGTGGCCACCGCACTGCGTCGCGCCGACGCACTGGCGGCGTCGCGCCTGCGGCTCGGCGATCAACCGGCCCACGCGCGACGTCTGGTCGGCCACGCCGACGCCCTCTCGTTGACGGACCGCGAGGCCATCCGCGTGTTCCTGCCGGCGACGGCGCTGCCGCCAGTGGCCGACAGCGCCGCCCCGACGCGAACGGCCGCCCACGCGCTGTGGCGAACTGGTGTCGCCTTCGACGACGCGCATCGGACGGCGATCGCGGCATGGGGCCGACAACTGCTGATGGTCGACGCGGGCGTCGCCGACAGTGAGTTCGCGACCGCCTCGGTCGCGCTCGACCTCGTCGAGTGCAGTGACCTCGGCGTCGATGGCGAACTGGCTCCGCGGTTGACGCCGGCCTCACCCGAGGATTGGTGGCGTCGTCATCCGGCCGCGCCGGAACTGGCCCTGCGCCTCTGGATTCGCAGCGCGGCGCTCGGTGTGTCGCCGGGTGGCCCCACGGCGGATCTCGTGCGGCGTGTGGGCGTGCGCCGTGCTGCAGCGCTGGCGGTGGAGGAGGGCGAACTGCTCGCGCTGCGACTGCCCGGCCAGGCGTTGCGGCTGCTTGCGCTGGCACTCACCTGGTACGAGGACGCGCACGACACGATCGGCGTCTGGCACGTGACGGCGCTGCTGACGCTGACGCGCGTGCGGGCCGGAGTGCCGCGCGAGGGCGTCGACCTCGGTGCGCTGCAGGCCGCGCACGAGGCGTTGTTGGCCCCACAGGCCGTCGGCGGGCCGTCGGGCCTCCTGCCGTGGACCACGCTGCTCACGTCGCCGCCGCCGCTGAGTGCACCACCGGCAGGCCCCGACTGGCTGCCTTGGCTGCACCGCGTGATGGCCCTGCAGCAGTGGCTGCTTGGTGGCGTGCGTCCCGAGGTGCTGTTCGGCACGTCTGACCAACTCCCCCTCGAACTGCGGGCCTGGCCAACCGGCGGCCACGGCGACTCGATGACGACGACACAGTCCGGGATCGCGCCCGTCGACGTCCCGCCGCCCCCACCGGCCGCACCGATGCCACCGGCATCGCCCCGTCCGGCGAATGAAGAGGCGTGGCCACCACCGGCGCCACCGTCGGCCGGCCACCCCACGGTTCCCGGACCGTCGCCAGCGTCCTCACCGATGTGGATGGCGATTCAGGTCGGGGCGCTGGTGGTGGTCGGCCTGTTGACCATCGCGCTGGCCATCACCGGCGCGCCGACCTGGGCGTTCCTGCTGGCGGCCGTCACGCTGCTGGGTCTGCTGGTGTGGAGCGTGATGCGCCTGCAGCGGGTGACGCAGGTGACGGCCGACGTGCCAGTGACGTGGACGACGCGGGTCACGCAGGCGCCTGGCGGCACCGCGGCAGCGCGCGTGTCGTCGCTCGACGTGAGCGTGACGATGCACGACGACCGCGGCAGCCTCGTCGCGACCGTCCCGATGCGCGTGCGGCGGACCGACGCCTTCTCCGGGCTCGACGCGCTGCGACAGCCGCCGGCGGGAACGGCGTTGTCGGCGCCCCTGCCGCGCACGCCGGTGCTGCAGCGGACCTGGCTCGACGTGACCGTCTCGACGGCATGGCCCTGCTGGGAAGCGTTGCTCTGGACAGGCGATCTCGAGCGGGACCGCCTGCAGCCCGCGACCGTGCGGCGGGTGGCCGCGCCGCGGACGGCGCGAATGCTGGAGCCTGGCAGCGGCGGCGCCTGGGGCGTCGCCACGGTGTCGGCATCGGCCAGCGACGAGCGGCAGGCGTTGTACGCGTGGGAGCCAGCGTTGCGGGCCGGGCACGTCCGCGCGAGATCAATCGCCGCTGAAGCGGTGCGTGCCGGCACGCCGGAACCTGGCGTGCACGTGGCGCACATCGTCGCGCGTCCGGTCGACACGCCGCAGGGGCTGTTCTTCGAAGTGGCGGGTGGTGAGCCGACGCAGGTGCAGGAGAGCCTGGAGTCGCTGTCGACCGATCGCGGCACGCTGTTCGACGCGTCAGCGCTCGCGCACGCGTTTCCGGCCGCGTCGTGCGTGCTGGTGCAGGCGCCCCGGCGGGCCGTACTCGACCTCACGCCCGCAACCCGCGAGACCTGCGCGCAACTCCGCGTCATCGGCGCGGCCCTCGCGGAGCAGGGCGTGTCGGTCGTCGTCGTGCTACCGCCGCTCGACGGTGAGCTCGGCGCCGAGCTCGTGCGGTTGCTGGCCCGGCGGCTGTCGGGGCTGCGCGCGGGACGGACCATCGACCCGCACGAGTTCGTGGCGCGGGCGCGCGAGATTGCGCTCGGCCAGGCCCAGCGCGTCCTGCCGCGTGATGCCGCCATCGAGCTGGCGCTGCAGGTCGTCGTCTACACCGCGCGGACATGAGGTGGACAGGTGCCACTGTTCGACACGTTGAAGGACTGGTGGCAGGACGCCTCACCAGGCTATCTGGTGCACGACCTGCCGCCGTTGGCCGTGCATCCGGTCGGTGACGTACAGCAGCCGTGCGTGGCCGGCCTGCACTACTTCCGCCTGTGGCTGGCCGAGATGCGGCTGGCCCGCGACAAGGAATGGTTCGGCACCCGGCATCCGGTCGTGCATGCCCTGGTCCGATTGCGCTTCGGCGACGTCACGATCGAGTTGCCGACGATCGCCGGTCCGCTGACGCTGCCGGGTCTCGACCAGGCGCACCTCGGCGACGTGGTGCAGCTCGATCACGCGCTGACGCCACTGCTGCCGTACAACGGCGGCGTCGTCGAGATCGCGGCCGGGTTGGTGGCGCTCGAAGGCACCAACCTCATGTCCGAGTTCGTGCGCGCGATCGATGCCGTGTCCGGCGTGCTGGCGCAGCCACCGCTGTCGACCGCGCTGGCGGCGGTCGGGCCCGTGACGTCGGCCGTGCAGACGCTCTTCGGAGCGGCCAACGGGCGCCAGCACCTAGGCGTGCATGCGTCGTACGCCGGCGAGCAGATGCCGCAGGCGCTGCACGCCGGCTACGTGGCCGTGGTGCGCCGCGACGGCGCCGCGATCGACCCGGCGCGCCTGTCGGTGGAGCAGGGGCGGTTGCGGCTGGACGGCCAGGTGCTGGCGGGTGCGGACTACATGCTGTTCCGCATCGAGCGCATGGATGAGAGTGACGACTGGGACAGTCTGCTGACGATCGCGCGACCGTTCCGCGATGCACTGGCGGCCCTGTCGCACCGCGACATGGCGATGGCCGAGGCGCTGGTGCGACGCGCCCTGCTCGAGACGTACACGTCGCCGGACCTGACGCGTGCCGATCGACCCCGCGTGTGCGCCGAGATCAAGCGCACCTTCAAGGAAGCGCGCGACGCCGGCCTCGGGCTCGAGCGGACGCCGGCGACGCTGGCCGACGCCATGGCCGGCGCCGTCCCTGCCGCGACGAGCCTGCAACAGCAACCGGCGACGCTGGCGGCGGTGCTGGAGCTTTGACTCATCTCCACGTAGGCGTCGAGCTTCAGCTCGACGCGCCGTGGCGACAGCGAAGCAGAGTACGAAAGTTTCAGAAGGTAAGAAAGGCAAGAAGGGGGAGCGAGATGGCGAAGAAGGCGCTGTGCGTTGGTATCAACGACTACCCGTACGACGGCTCCGACCTCAATGGCTGCGTCAACGACGCGAAGGCGTGGGCTGGCGTGCTGAAGGAGCTGTATGGCTTTGCCGACATCGCGATGCTGCTCGACGCCGAGGCGACGCGGGCGCGGATGCTCGACGGGCTGAAGCAGCTGCTGGCCGGCGCTGCGGATGGCGATGTGCTGGTGTTCACCAACTCATCGCACGGCTCCTACAAGGCCGACACCGACGGCGACGAGGAGAGGTACGACGAGATCCTCTGCCCGTACGACATCGCCGACAACGACATCGCCGACGACGATCTGCGGGAGTTGTTCGCGAACCTGCCGGCCGGTGTGCACCTGAGCGTGATCCTCGACAACTGTCACTCCGGTACGGCGAC
>DATJTM010000753.1:0-3465 GCA_035503395.1 Luteitalea sp. | reverse complement strand
GAGCGCGTCGTCGTCACCGGGACCGCCACCCCCGCGTCGGCAGGCGCCGTCGGCCGGGCACTCGCCGTCGTCACCGCCGACGACCTGCGCCAGCTCCCGATTGCCTCCGTCGCCGATGCGCTGCGCCTGCTCCCGGGTGTGTGGGTGCGTCAGCGTGGCCCGTTCGGATCGCAGACCGACCTCAGCCTGCGCGGGGCCGGCTTCGGACAGACGTTGGTCCTGGTCGATGGCGTGCGGGTGAACGACATGCAGTCGGGGCACCACAACGGCGACCTGCCGGTGGCGCTCGAGGACATCGCGCGGATCGAGTTGCTGTCGGGAGCCGGGTCGTCCCTGCACGGCGCCGACGCAGTGGGCGGCGTCATCAACATCATCACCCGGCGCGAGGCTGCGGCGCCGACCGCGCGACTGTCGGTGGGGCAGCACGGACTCGTGCAGGGCGGCGTGGCTTGGCGACCGGCCGGTGCCGGGGTGCTGAAGGGTGCCAGCGCGTCGGTCGATCGGTCCGATGGCTTCGCCCCGGCCCGCGACTTCGTGCACCAGCAGGTTCGCGTCGATCTGCAGGCGGGCAAGACGGCGATTGCCATTGCGCATCTGGACAAGGACTTCGGGGCGGCGGGTTTCTACGGCCCGGCCCCGTCGCGCGAGTGGACGACGCAGACCATGGTCACCGCGAGCGACCAGCGGACGCTGCGACCCGAATGGCAGGTGACCTCGAACGGGTGGTACCGCACCCATGGCGACGAGTTCCTGTACGACCCGCGCACCATCGGGGCGCGGGCCAACGAGCACCGGACGCACGTCGTGGGTGGCGGCGTGCGCGTCGCCGGGCGTCTCGCGCCGGCGCTGCGGGTGACCGGCGGCTCCGAGGCCACGGTCGACTGGCTGCGATCGACGACGCTGGGCGATCGCGAGGAGTCGCGCGTCAGTGCGTTCGCTGAACTGGACGCCCGCGCCGGCCGTCTGATGCTGTACCCGAGCCTGCGCGTCGATCGGTATTCGGCGTTCGGCACGGCGTGGAGTCCGTCGCTGGCGGTTGCGGTGCCGATTCGCCCCCGCCTCAAGTGGCGGGGAAGCGTAGGACGGGCCTTCCGCGTGCCGACGTTCACCGAGCGCTACTACACCGACCCGAACCATCTCGCCTCGGCCGGCCTGCGGGCCGAACGCGGCTGGACGACGGATACCGGCGTCGACACGTATCTCGGGCGGACCTGGGTCGGCAGCGTGTCGACATTCCTGCGGCGCGAGCGCGACGTGATCGACTGGGTACGGCCCGACGCGTCGCAGCGCTGGCGCACCGAGAACATCCGCGACGTCCAGAGCCACGGCATCGAGGCGAACGTCCGCGGGCAGCAGGGCCCGGTGTCGCTGGGCGCGCACTACGCGTACACCCGCGTCGAAACCGATCGGCTCGCCGGGCTGTCGAAATATGTGGACGACTACGCGCCGCACGGCCTCGGGGCCGACGTCGCCGTGCAGTGGCCTGGTGCCTGGCAGACCGCGGTCCGCACCGAGCACCGCCGCCCATTCGGGCGAGCCAGCTGGACGACCGTCGACGTTCGTGTCGCGCGCCCGATTCGCCGCGTGCTGGCGTTCGTCGAGGTGAGCAACCTGGGCAATGCGTCGTACGAGGAGATTCGCGGCGTGCCGATGCCCGGCCGCTGGGCCAGAGTCGGCGTCAGCGTGAAGTAGGGCAGTCACACAAGACGTAGGCGTCGAGCTTCAGCTCGACGCGCCAACATCACTGACCGTCGAACTGAAGTTCGACGGCTACGACTGCGGAATGATTTGAGGTGACGGTGGCACGGGGGTGGGAAAGCAAGTCGGTCGAGGAACAGCAGGACGCCGCGGCGGCCGCACGTGCTGCCGCGTCGGCGCCGGCCGTGTCGGCGGCCGACGCTGAGCGACGGCAGCAACTCGACGCCCTGCAACTGGCGCGGGTCCGTGCCCTCGCTGATCTCCAGCGGGCCTGCCGGCCGGCCCATCGCGGCATGCTCGAACAGGCGCTCGCCGACCTCGACCGCCGCATCCAGGCCCTGGTGAACTCGTAAGCACATGGTTCGTCGACAGTTTCTGCTTCTCGTGCCGACCATCGCGGTAGCGGCCTGTGGCCGCGAGGCATCCGACGACCGGACCGCCGCCAGCGCGGCGACGCAGGCGCCGCCTGCCGCAACCGGCGCCCCTGCTGCCGCTGCCGCCCGTCCGCGCGTGGTCGCGCTCGGCGACAGCTTGACCGCGGGACTCGGCCTGGCGCCTGAACAGGCGTGGCCTTCGCTCGTGCAGCGCAAGGCCGACGACGCCGGGCTGCAAATCGAGGTCGTCAATGCCGGCGTCTCCGGCGACACCACCGCCGGCGGACTCCGTCGGCTCGACTGGGCCCTCGACGGCGACGTACGGGTGCTCGTGCTCGAACTGGGCGCCAACGACGGGCTCCGCGGCCTGCCCGTCGATCAGATGCAGGACAACCTGTCGACGATGATCGAGACGGCGAAGAAGCGGAACATCGCCGTGCTGCTGTGCGGCATGGAAGCCCCGCCGAACTTCGGGCCGCAGTACACCCGCGAGTTCAGGCAGGCGTACCGTGATCTCGCCGACGAACACGACGTCGCCTTCCTGCCGTTCTTCCTCGACGGCGTCGCCGGCAACGCCGCGCTCAATCAGGGCGACGGCATCCATCCCAACGAGGTTGGCACCCGCCGCGTGGCCGATCTCGTGTGGCAGGCTCTGCAGCCTCTGCTGACACGCGCGCTCGCTACCTCATGATCGAACTGCGCGGCGTCTCCAAGACCGTGGACAGCGGCGGCTCGCCGCTCACCATCCTTCATCCCCTCGATCTCGTCGTTCCCGCCGGCCGCAGCGTCGCCATCGTCGGCCCGTCGGGCAGCGGCAAGAGCACGCTGCTCGGCCTGATGGCCGGCCTCGACGCGCCGACGACGGGCCAGATCAGCATCGACGGCACCGTCATCACGACGCTCGGCGAGGATGCCCTCGCGCGACTCCGGGGACGGCTGATCGGCTTCGTGTTCCAGTTCTTCCACCTGATGCCGTCGCTCACGGCGTTCGAGAACGTGCTGGTCCCGATGGAACTGGCCGGGGCGCCTGACGCGCACGAACGCGCCACACGCCTGTTGCACGAGGTGGGGCTGGACGCGCGGGTGCACCACTATCCGTCGCAGCTGTCGGGTGGCGAACAGCAGCGTGTGGCACTCGCCCGGGCACTCGCGAATCAGCCGAAGGTCCTGCTCGCCGACGAGCCGACCGGCAATCTCGATTCCAACAACGGCCAGCACGTGATCGATCTGCTGTTCGACGTGAACCGGGGTCGCCAGACCACGCTGGTGCTCGTCACGCACGATCGCGAACTCGCCGCGCGCGCCGACCTCCAGCTCGTGATGCGCGACGGCCGTGTCGTCGAACGCATCGAGCACCACGCCTCGCCGACCGTCGTCGCCGCGGAGTCCTGAG
>DATJTM010000752.1:0-8160 GCA_035503395.1 Luteitalea sp. | reverse complement strand
GTCGGCGGAGGTAGGGACCGCTCTCCGAGCGGTCCGTCACCGCCAGCACACGTCAGCGTCACTGCATCAGCAACGGCGGACGGCCGGGACGGCCGTCCCTACCTCACTCGTCGTGCGTCGTGCGTCGTGCGTCGTGCGTCGTGCGTCGTGCGTCGTGCGTCGTGCGTCGTGCGTCACTCGTCGCTCGTCGCTCGTCGCTCGTCGTTCGTCGTTCGTCGTTCGTCGTTTACTGCGGATCCTTCCACCGCCCCTTGGCTTCGTCCCATTCGCTGGCGAAGCGGGTGGCGGCGCCGGCCGACGCAGTGTCGTCGGCCAGACGCTTCACGCGCTCCGGAATCAGCGCCTGCGTCACTAGGCGATCGAGGTCCGCACGCAGGGCATTGCCGCGCCCGGGCGCGAGCGTCGATCGCACCCAGCCGGCCAGCGCGAGGTCCCACGCCAGTTCGAGATCGCCACGGGCCAGGGCCGCCGCCGGCAGCCAGTAGGAGGCCGCGGACGATTCCGGATAGCGGCCGAGGTGGGCGCGCAGGCGGGTCGCCAGCGCTTCGTAGACTTCGCCGCGCTCCTCGGGTGGCCGGGTCTGGGCGTGCCGGTCCATCGCGGTGGCCCACCAGTCCATGACCTGCTCGCGCGCCGCGGCCGTCATCAGCCCCATCTGCTCGAGCGCTGGTTCGAGAACCGCTGCCGCCGGGCGGTACTGCCCATCCAGATAGAGCGCCTCGCCGAGTCCGACGACCAGATCGAGGCGGCCGCGATCGGACAGCGCCTCGGCATCCACGCTGCGTAGCGCCACGCGGGCCGACGCGAGATCTTCGGCGGCGCGGCCGGCCCGATGCCGCTCCAGCAGCGCGCGACCAAGAAGCAGTTGCGCCTCGGCACCACCACTGGGACGTCCCGTCGCTTCCCGAGCCGCGGTGATCGCCTGTTCGTATTCGCCGGCGTTGTAATGCTGCCGCGCGCGCGCCAGCGGATCGGCGGCCGGCGCCTGCCCGGCCAGGGCAGGTGGAGCCCCCAGCAGCAACCCGGCCAGCACACCGGCCAGACCCATCCCCCGCCAGAACTCAGTAAGTGCTTTCATGTCAGCCACTTCCAAACCGATTCCGCCACCGCTTGCTATACTCCCGAGGCGTGGTGTCTCCCGTTGTCGTTCCCAGGGGCGAACATGGCCTCTCGCGTCAGGACGTCGATCCCGATGCACTCAAGGTGCTGTACCGCCTGCACGCCTCCGGCTTCGAGGCCTACCTCGTAGGGGGCAGCGTACGCGATTTACTGCTGGGCCGTCGCCCGAAGGATTTCGACATCGGGACCAGTGCGCACCCGCACGAGGTCAAACGTCTCTTCCGCAACTGCTGGATCATCGGCCGCCGCTTCCGCCTTGCACACGTCCGCTTCGGTACCAAGACGATCGAGGTCGCGACATTCCGTCGGCAGGTGACCGACACACCGGAACCGCAGGAGCAGCACTTCCGGCCCGATCATCCCGACGAGGGCGAGTTGCCGATCGTCGCTGGCCCGAGCGCGGACGTCACCGCCGAGGCGATCGATCGCCCCATCCAGCGCGACAACGAATACGGCACACCGGAGGAAGACGCATTCCGTCGTGATTTCACGATGAACGCGCTCTTCTACGACATCGGGACGTTCTCGATCATCGACTACACGGGTGGGTTGCGCGATCTCGATGACCGGGTCATCCGCTGCATCGGCGATCCCGACGTGCGCTTCGTCGAGGATCCGGTCCGTATGCTGCGCGCCCTGGTGCTGGCCGCGCGGCTCGACTTCGACGTCGACGACGCGGTGATGGCGGCCATCGAGCGCAAGGCGCCACTGATCGCACAGGCGTCGGCGGCCCGCCTGCTCGAGGAGTACTACAAGATCCTGCGCAGCGGCCACGCACGGGCCTGCTTCGATCAGCTCGCCGACAGCGGCTTGCTCGAACACATGTCGCCCGAGTTGCTCAACGACGACGGTCCTTTGAGCGAGGCCTTCGAAGCCGTCGACGCCTACCGTCGCCGGTTCGAGGATGCGCCCGAGACGCTGAGCAATCCGATCCTCGCGGGAACGTTGCTGCTCCCCCTCGGCCTCTTGCGCGACGAGGGCCACCGCTACCGCTATCACGACGACTGGGAACGCGAAGCGCCGACGATGCTCGGGCACATGCAGGTGGCCCGCAAGGACATCGAGCGGCTGCGGCTCTTCCTGTCGCTGCAGAAGAAGCTGCTCGATCTCGAGGCACCGGCCCGCGTGCAGCGCGCCCTGATGCACCGCGGCGCCTTCCGCGACGCGCTGACCTGGCTCGACATCCACGGCGAGCACCCGAAGGTCGTGGAGCACTGGGAAACGCTGCTGCGCGAAGAGCCGGTGGTGCCTGTGCCCGAGGAAGAAGGGCCGCGCCGTCGTCGTCGCCCACGCCGGCGACGGTCGTTCAATCGGTAGGAAGAAAATTCACAAGTTCAGAATTTCAGAATTTCAAGCACTTCGCCACAGGTCGCACGAAGGTCGCGCCTCGTTCATGGTCGATCCCGGAACTGCCCGACGAGTGGGCGGCTACGAATACTCATGTAGTCGCTCGACGTGTGGCGATGCACGCCTTGGGTGTGCCGTCGATGAAATTCTGAAATTTCTGCGATTCTGCAATCACGTATGCGCGCCTAGAAACTGACGCGCACGCCTGCCCGGACGCGGCGCGGCGGACCGACGGTGCGCAGCGGCGTGCGGCCGGTGTCGTAGTCGGCATCGAGCAGGTTCTCGAACGCCACGAAGCCGCGGAGCGCATCGACGATGCGGTGCTCGGCCATCAGGTCGGCCACGGTCGACCGACCGAGCTGGAACGCGTTGCGGTCGTCATCGAACTGCGTGCCGATCCAGCGCACCTGTGCGGCGATCAATGACGAGGCGATCGGCTGCCAGCGCACGTCCAGCGCGCCCTGCGTGGTCGGCACCTGCGGCACGCGGTTACCGGCGAGACCGGGCTCGTCCGACGCGTCGAAACGCGAGCGCGTCCATGACATCGACCCGATCACCGACAGCGTGCGATGCGCCTGCAGACGGCCTTCGATCTCGAGGCCGCGCGAGCCGATGCGGCCGGCATTGCGACGTTCGCGAGTGATCAGCGTCGGCGTCGTGCTGAGCGTGACGTTGGTCACCGCGTCCTCGAGCCGCGCCCCGAACATCGTCGCGCGCAGCGACACGCGGCTCGGCTCCCACGCCACCGACACGTCGCCGCCCGTGACCCGCTCCGTGTCGAGAGCCGGGTTGTTCAGCGTGAGCGCATTGCCGACGCGGAAGGAGCGGATGCGTTCGTTGAGCGTCGGCGCGCGGAACGAGCGGTAGCCGCTTGCCCGGACGGTGACGGCCGGCGCCGCGGTCCAGGCCACTGACGCCTTCGGCGACACGAAATCGGTGTGCCGCGATCCGCCCGGCGTGCTCTCGGTGCTCACGCGATCGGCGCGCACGCCACCGACGACGACGACGCGCGGCGCGGCGGCCCAGGTTGCCTGCGCGAAGCCACCGGCCAGCGTCTGCGTGCCGTCGGCCAGCGTCGGCGCGCCCGTCGGACGCGTCTCGATCAGGTCACCTTCGACCTGCCGCACGTCGGCACCCGCCAGCAGCACGACCTGCGCGATGGGACGCACGTACTCCGCCGACCCACCCTGCATCGTCGACGCCACCCGCTGTCGTGAGCTGAGCGTCTCGCCGGTCCTCGTCGCGTTCACGGCGGAGAACGCCTGGTCGTAGCCCTGCCCGGCCGCGAAGCCGCGCAGGCGAAGGTCGCCCCACGCGCCTGCACCTGCGACCTCGAGACTGCCCTGGCGCTGGTTCGTGTCGTTGTCCTGCAGCGGGGTGCCGTTGGTTCGATCCTCCGAGTACACCTGCCCGCGCGCCGAGAGGCGCCACTGGTCGGTCAGCGCCCCGCCGCCATTGAACGCCGCGACGAACGAGTCGACACCGGCTTTCGTGTCGATCGGGCCCCGGATCTCCGGCGCGATCGGAATCGCGCCTTCCGTCGTGTTCCATTCGCCCGACAGCGCGCCGCTCCAGCGCCCGCGGCGCGTGCCGACGAGCCCCGACGCGCGGCCGGATTCCTGATTGCCGCCCTCGAACAACGCACGAAGGATTGGCGATGAGGGCTGCACCGACAGCACCTGGATGACGCCACCCGCGGCGTCGGCGCCGTAGAGATCGCTCGCCCCGCCGCGGACGACCTCGACCCGGTCGATGGCGACCTGCGGCACACGATTCCAGCTGACCCAGCCACCGAACGGATCGTTCAGCGGCACGCCGTCGGCGAGCACCAGCGTGCGACTCGCACCCGACGCCGACAGGCCCCGCAGCGTCACGCCCTGCGTCGTCGGATTGGCCGTACGCGACGGCGACCGACGGAACAGCGAGAATCCCGGCGTGAGGCGCAGCACGTCGTCCACGGTGCCGGCGGCCACGACTTCGAGGTCGCGGCGCGACAGGACCGTGGCGTCGGCGGGCAGTTCGGCGCCGCGGACGGCGCGACGGCCGGCGGTCACGGTGACCTGCTCGGACCTGGCTGCGGGCGCCAGGCGCACCTCGACGTTCTGGCTCGACGACGTCAGCGCCTCGACCTGCTCGGCAAACCCGGGCGCCGAGATCCGGACGACCGCAGGCGCCACGCCGCCCGTCGCGGGCACGCCCGCCACACCGTCGGCCCCGGTGAGCACCGCCCGGCCGCTACGACCAGGCGCCACCTCCGGCGTCACGCTGGCTCCGGCGATGGGGTCACCCAACGCGTCGAGGACGCGCACGCGCACCTCGGCGGGTGAAGTCTGGGCCGCAGCGGACCCGACCGCCATGAGGAATCCGACGAGGAAGAAGACGGCTTGACGCATCTCGATGTGCAATGACGACCGACGCCGCCCGCGGGTTACGCGGACGGTCCCTGCGATGACGTGGGCCGGCTTGGGACAAGCGGCCCTACCTGTTGCGACGGCCCGGTTCCCGGTTCCCGGAACCCGGTACCCGTTCCGATACCTATCCGTTGACCCGCTCGAACTCGCGCATGAACTGCACGAGTGCGTCGACGCCAGCCTCGGGGAACGCGTTGTACATGGACGCCCGAAGGCCGCCGGCCGAGCGATGGCCCTTCAGTCCGTCGAGGCCTTCCCGCGTGGCCTCACGGGCGAACCTGTCGTCGAGTGACTCGTCGGCCAGGCGGAACGTGATGTTCATGCGGGACCGCGACCCGGCGTCGGCGTGGCCGCGATAGAAGCCCGTGCGGTCGATCTCGGCGTACAGACGTGCCGCCTTGGCTGCGTTGCGCGCGCCGAGGGCCGCGAGACCGCCTTCGGCCAGGATCCAGCTGGTGACCTGGCCGAGGACGTAGATGCCGAAGGTGTTCGGGGTGTTGTAGCGCGAGCCGTGTTCGACCTGCACCCGGTAGTTCAGCATCGTCGGCAGCGACGCCGACGAACGGGTCAGCAGATCCTTCCGGATGATGACGAGCGTGACGCCGGAGGGCCCGAGGTTCTTCTGCGCGCCGGCGTACAACACGCCGAAGCGTCGGATGTCGATCGGACCGCTGAAGATGTCCGACGACGCGTCGGCCACCAGCGGCACGTCACCGGTGTCTGGCAGCGTCGGCCATTGCGTGCCGTAGATCGTGTTGTTGGTGGTGACATGGACGTAGGCCGCCGCCGGATCGAGGTCCAGTTCCGCCTGCGACGGGACGCGACGGTAGTGCTCTGCCTCGGTCGAGGCGGCGATCCGCACGGTCCCCACCTTGCGCGCTTCGGCAATCGCCTTCTCGCCCCACACGCCCGTGTTGACGTAGTCGGCACTGCCGCCGGCCGGCAGCAGGTTCATCGGCAGCATCGAGAACTGCAGGCTGGCGCCACCCTGCAGGAACAGCACGGCGTAGTCGTCCGGAATCGACCCTAGCTGCCGCACGTTGGCTTCCGCCGTCGCCAGGATGGCGTCGAAAGGCTTCGAGCGGTGACTCATCTCCATCACCGACATGCCGGCGCCTGGATAGGCGAACAGGTCGCGCTGGACCTGGAGCAGCACCGACTCGGGCAGCACCGCCGGGCCAGAGCTGAAGTTGAACACGCGTTGGGTCGTGGTCGTCGACATCACAGCACCACCAGCAATTGCACAATTTCAAAATTTCAGAATTTCATTACCAGTCTCGGCCTTCGTGAAATTCTGAAATTCTCAAATTTCGTGAATGAGCAGCCCGTCGCGCAGCTTCGGCTCGAACCACGTCGACTTGGGCGGCATGATCGCGCCGGCGTCGGCGATGGCCATCAGGTCGCCCAGCGTGACCGGATACATCGAGAACGCGATCTCGGCCTTCTTGCCGTTGACCAGCTTCTCGAGTTCGCCGGTGCCGCGGATGCCGCCGACGAAATCGATGCGCGTGTCGGTGCGCGGATCCTCGATGCCGAGCACCGGCGCCAGCACCTGTTCCTGCAGCCGCGACACATCCAGCGTCCGAATCGGGTCGGCCGCATCTGACGCGTCGTCACCCAGCGTCAGCGTGTACCACTTGCCGCGCAGGTAGACACCGCACTCGCCCTTGCGCGACGGCGTCGCCGATCCGGCCGACATCGGGAACTGCTGCGAGAGCACCGTCAGCAGCGCCTCCGGCGTGTGCCCGTTCAGGTCCTTGACGACGCGGTGGTACGGCAGGATGCGCATCTGGACGTCGGGGAACGCGACGGCGAGGAAGAAGTTGGCCTCCTCACCGGGCTCCGCGCCCAGCGTTTCCTGCGCGCGTGCCGCACTGGCGGCCCGATGGTGACCGTCGGCGATGTACAGCTGCGGCACCGCGGCAATCGCCGACTGAAGCGCTTCGCCCTGCTCCGGCGTCGCGGCCCACACCGTGTGCCCCACGCCATCGTCGGCGACGAGGTCGTACAGCGGCGTGCCCGCAGTGACCGCCGCGATCGCGGCGGCCGCGGCCGGCGTGTCGCGATAGGTGAGGAGCACCGGACCGGTCTGCGCGCGCAGCTCGGTGATGTGGCGGGTGCGGTCGTCCTCCTTGTCGCGCCGGGTCCGTTCGTGCTTGAGGATGACGTCCTGCCGGTACTCGTCGACGGAGAAGGCGCCGGCGAGTCCGATTTGCTCGTGATCACCCATCCGCAGCCGGTAGACGTACAGCCGCGGCTGCGCTTCCTGAATCAACGCGCTCGATCGAAACGCCTCGAAGGTCTCCCAGGCGCGTGTGTAGACCTCGTCGGCGTAGGGCGACACGTTCGGCGCCAGGTCGATCTCGGCTCGCGACACATGGAGGAAGCTGTTGGGCCGGCCAGCTGCCAGCGCCCGCGCCTCGTCGGTGTTGACGACGTCGTAGGGAACGGCGGCCATCTCGGCTGCCACATCGGGACGGGGGCGCAAGGCGCGGAACGGTCGGACGAGTGCCATCACCGCGATTCTATGGCGTGCGCGGGGGCGCGGCGGGCGGCAGGAACGTCATGCGGCCGTACTCCCACTGCCACGGCACGCCGGTCTCGCCCAGGACGAACTGCACCAGGCGGGGGAATCCGCGCTCGGCCCGCACGTCGTTGCTGAGAATCACCACGCAATCGCGCGTCCGCTCGAGGCATACCCAGGTGTTGCCGGTCGAGTCGTTGTGGCCGCCCTTGAAGAAGCCGGGGCCCTGCGGCCCCTGGAAGGCGACGACGCCGAGCGCGGCGGAGAGACCGGGAACGCGCCGCTCCGGCGGCAGTTCGTCCTGGAGGGTCGGGAACTGCGAGGCAGTCGTGATTGGCCGCTGCGGACGGGTCAGCTCCGCGCGGGATTTCGCCGTCAGCCCGTCGCCACGGATGTACCCGGCGGCGAGTTTCGCCGTGTCGGCGATGGTGGTGTCCATCGAGCCCGCGGCGCGGACGCGTTCGCGCTGGTCGTGATCGACCGGATCGCCCTCGTCGTCCCAGCCGTCGGCGTTGTTGGCGGCAAAGTCGGCACGCCACGTCATGCTCGTCCTGCGCATGTCGAAACGGTCGAACAGCCGCGCCTGCATCTCGCGACCAACGTCGATCCCGAGCCCCTTCTCGAGCACGAACTGCAGCAGGATCAGGCCCTCGCCCGAGTAGGCGTAGCGGGTGCCCGGGTCGAAATGGACGCGCAGACGCTCGTCGGGCTCCATGAACGCGTAATTGGCGAATCCAGCGCTATGGGTCAGCAGGATGC
>DATJTM010000751.1:0-8043 GCA_035503395.1 Luteitalea sp. | reverse complement strand
TCCGACACGAGCGAAGAACGCACGGAGCTGCGTCGCGGTGTAGTCGGGACGGCCGGCCAGCGCACTGAAATACTCGAGATTCTCGAGTCCGGTGAGGTTGCGATACAGCATCACCGTCTCGGGGATGTAGGCCAGGTACTTCTTGGTCTCGAGCGGCGCTTGGGTGACGTCGACGCCATTGATCGTCGCCGTGCCGGCGGTCGGCTCCACGAAATTCAGGAACAGATTGATCGTCGTCGTCTTGCCGGCGCCGTTGGCTCCCAGCAGGCAGAACACCTCACCCGGCTCGACGTGCAGGGTCAGATTGTCGAGCGCGGTGTGCGAGTGGTAGCGCTTGGTCAGTGAGTCTGCACGCAGCATGCGCCGATGCTCGTTCCCGCGTGCCGAATCCCCCACGCAAACCTCACCAACGGTCGTGGGCAGGCGATAGGTGGTCGGCTCGCCCCGCGGGCAGCAGCAACACGTCGAGCGAGTGCGATCGTCCGAGCACCGCCCTGCACGCGGCTGGCGGCCCGCATCCTCAGGGATCGCACCGTTCATCGTCGCGCGGCCACCAGCCGTAGGGACGGCCAGACCATTCGTCGATTTGTCCTCCCCGCAGATGAGGCAAGCGGCGCAGGCTCGCCGGATGACGAGACGACGGACATGGCCTCGGTGGAGACTTCTGGTCGCGACGATGGCAGTGGTGTGCGCGATGCCCTGTTCGGGCCGTGCGCAGGCGGCCAGGACACTCGCGGTGCGGGTGACCGACAGTTCAGGCGCGGCGGTCTCCGGTGCCGTCGTGGTGCGCGAAGGCGCTGGCGGCACGGACACCCTCGCCACGGACGCGCGCGGCGAGGCCTCCTTCAAGGAGGTGCCGCGCGGAGCGCAGCGCCTCATGATCATCCAACCTGGTTTCGCGACGGCGGTCCGGGAAATAGCCGAAGACGCCGAGCCGGGCGCGATTGACGTGGTCCTGTCGCCGCAGGCGCTGTCGGAGACGTTGATGGTCGTCGGCGAAGCACCGACGTATCGCGCGACGACCGCGGCCACCGGCTCCAAGATTGCCGTGCCCGTCCTCGAGAATCCGCAGTCGGTCAGCGTCGTCACCCGGCAGAGTCTCGAGGACCGGCAGGTGCTGCGGCTGGCCGAAACGGCGCAGGCCGTGGCCGGCGTCATCCCGGCGCCGGGCTACGGGGGCCTGCCGACTGGCGACTTCACGATCCGGGGATTCCGTCCTGGCTTCTCCGGCGGCAACAACCTGCGCAACGGCTATCGCGACTTCAACTTCCTGACCCCACGGGACATGCAAGGCATCGAACGGGTCGAGTTCCTGAAGGGGCCGGCCTCACTGCTCTACGGCTTGACCGAAGTGGGCGGCGTGACCAACACCATCAGCAAACGTCCCCTCCCGGCCTTCTCGGGCGAGGTCGGTGTGCAGGTGGGGTCGTTCGGCCTCCTGCGGCCGACCGCCGATGTCACAGGTCCAGTCGGCGACAGTAAGACGCTGTTCTATCGCGTCAACTTCGCGTCGGACCACAACAGCTCCTATCGCGACTTCCACGACAACGACAGCACGTACGTCAACGGCTCGCTCGCCTGGCGACCATCGGCCCGCACGAGCATCCACGTCGAGGTCGAGGCGCAACGCTACTCGTTCGTGCACGATGGCGGGTTTGGCACCAGTGCGGAATTCGTGACGTTGCCGCTCGGACGGTTTCTCGGCGAACCGGACTGGAACGACGGCCTCAATCGTCAAGGCAGTGGCACGGTGGAGGTCTCGCACGCCTTCTCCGACCGGTGGAGCTATCGCGGCGCGTTCAACACCATCGCCAGCGAATCTGACCTCCGGTTCATGTCCTACCGCGGCCTGCAGGGGCGACTGCTGAATCGCGTGGGCATCGACTCGGTCGAGCGCACCAACAACTACAGCGTCCAGAACGAGGTCTACGGCCGCTTCTCGACCGGTCGCATCGAGCACACGCTCGTGACGGGGCTCGACCTGGCGGCGTGGCGGTTCTTCTACGTGTGGGACCAGGCCGCCTTCGCGCCGATCGACATCTATGAACCGGTATACGGCGCACGACCTGGCACGCTGACACCGTCCTTCGGCGAAGACGCGCGCACACGGTATGCCGGCGCTTACGTAGTCGACCAGATGAAGTTCGGTGATCGCTTCGCCGTGCACGCCGGGATGCGTGGCGACTGGTCGCGCATCACCACGCAGGACGCGCGGACGAGGGTCGACACCTCGGATCTCGACAACGGCAGTGTGGTGCCGCGTGGCGCCTTCGTCTTCACTCCGGACCGCGAGACGTCACTCTACGTCAGCTACGCCGCGTCGTTCTTGCCGCAGGCGGGCGTCAGCCGCCTCGGCGATCGCTTCGACCCCATGCGAGGTCGTCAGGTCGAGCTCGGTGCCAAGCGCAGTCTGGCCGGCGGTCGTGCCCTGGCCACGGCCGCGTGGTTTCAGATCTGGAAGGAGAACGTCTCGACGGGTGACCCGGTCGACCCGCAGTTCCGCGTGCAGACGGGCGAACAGACCAGCCGCGGTCTGGAACTCGAACTGGCCGGCAACGTGGCGCCCGGCGTGTCACTCAACGCCAGCTATGCCTACACGGATGCGTTCGTCAGCCGCGACACTTCGACGCCGGTCGGCACGCCACTGGTCAATGTGCCGACACACGCCGGCGGTCTCCTGGGCAACTACCGCATCGGGCGCGGGCCGCTGGCAGGCCTGTCACTGGGCGCCTCGGTGTACGCCCTCGGCAGGCGTCGGGTGGCGCTCTTCAGTCCATTCCAACTCGAGGAATACACACGCGTCGACGCCTTCGCAACCTATCGCCTCGCCCGGTGGCGGCTGCAAGTGAACGTCAAGAACCTCGGCGACGTGCGCTACTTCGACAGCACGTCGTTCAACATTCACCCGCAATCACCACGGCAGGTCGTCGTCGCGCTGTACCGACAGTTCTGACGGCGTCGGATGACGAGTTGTGCGGTGGCAGTCCCCCGCCCGGCTCGTCACTCCGCGCGGAGTGCCACGCTCGGCGCAATTCTCGACGCGCGTTGCGCCGGGATCCAGCAGGCCGCCAGTGCCGCCGACAAGACGGTCGCCAGCACGGTACCGTAGGTGACCCAGTCATACGGCGACACGCCGAAGAGCAGCGTCGTGACCACGCGAGCGAGTCCGAACGCGAGAGCCGTACCGCTGGCCGCGCCGACCGTGCACCACCACATGCCCTCGCGAAGGACCAGGCGTCGTATCTCGACCGGCTCGGCGCCCAGTGCCAGCCGCACACCGAGTTCACGAGTGCGCTGTGCAACCGCGTAGCTGATGACGCCGTAGATGCCCACCACCGCCAGCGCCAACGCCAGCGTAGCGAATCCAGCGAACAGCACGCTCCACAGACGGCGCTGCCACAGCGACTCGTTCATCCGCTGCTCCATCGTCATCACCGAGGTGACGGCGGCCTGCGGCTCGGCGCCGAGGATCGCGGTTCGCATCGGCGCCAGGAGATGATCCGGGTGGAGACTGGTGCGCACGACGTAGAAACTCGTCGCCACGGGCCACTGCGCGATCGGGTAGTAGAACTCGACGCCCGTCGCTCCCTCGGCGGCGCCGTGCGCCACGTCGCCGACCACACCGACCACCCGCGTCCACGGATTGGCCTGCGGTGTCGGCTTGCCCCATGAGACCAGCCGTCCGATCGGGTCCTGGTCAGGCCAGAACAGACGGGCCGCTCTTTCGCTGACGATGACGACCGGCGGCGACGTCGTCGTGTCGCCGGCGTCGAACAGACGTCCCTTCACCAGCGGTATGCCGAGCGTCTCGAAGTAGCCCGGGCTGACGTCGGCCCCGGCAATCGACGCGACCGTCCGGGTCTCCTGCTGGGCGCGCCCTTCGACGAAGATGTCCGCCTGGATCCGCTCCGCCGACGCGCCCGTGTAGGGCAGGCTGTTGGTCACGGCCGCCGACTGGACACCGGGCACCACCGTCAGCGCATCGAGGACGCGCTGATGCGTCGCGGCCAAGACGCCCGCCGCCTCCTGCCGCGAACCAGGCGCCCAAAGCACCACCCGTGCGGCAGCAACGCCGGCGCCCTCGAATCCAGGATCGCGCTGCTGCAGCGTCACGAACGTCCGGAGCAACAAACCGGCGCCCACCAACAGGATGACCGACAGTGCCACCTCCGCGGTGACCAGCCACGCGCCGGTCGTGGAGCGAGTGTTGCCGCGGGCGCCCTGGCGCAGCGACGTGGTCAGGTCGATGCGTGCGCTGGCGATCAGCGGGCCGAGCGTGAACACCATGGCCGACGCCACGCCAGCCAGAATGCTGGCCGACAGCACAGCGCCGTACACCTCGATGACCATCCAGGCGGGCAGCGGCACCGGCACCAACGCCAGCAGACCTTGAACGCCGCCCAGTGCCAGCAGCAGACCGAGGGAGGAACCGAGCAGTCCCAATACGAGGCTCTCGGTGAGCAGATGCGCCGTCACCCGGCTCCACCCGGCGCCCAGCGCCATCTGGATGGCGACCTGACGGCGCCGCTCGATCGCGCGGACGATCAGCAGGTTCGCCACGTTGGTACAGCAGATGAGCAGGACGAGGAGGACGCCGGCGACACAGGCCAGCACGTAGGGACGGACCTCACCGATCTCGAACGTCCGCAGTGGCGTGAGTACCACGTCGATCGCGTCGTTGTCGGCGGGATACTCCTGACGGAGTGTCGCGGCGACGCGCGACACGTCGGCCGCCGCCTCGGCGAGCGTCGCGTCGGGCGCCAGGCGGGCGATGGTGTCGTACCAGCGAGCCCCGCGCCACTTCTGACGGCGCTCGTCCCCGCTCGGCAGGCTGGCGTAGTAGGACTCCATCGGCACCCAGACCAGCGCACGGTCGGGGAACCCGAAGCCTGCGGGCATGACGCCAACGATGATGTAGGTCAGACGGTCCGTGCGCAGCGGCTTACCGATGATGCCTGGATCGCCGGCGAACATCGAGTGCCACAGACTGTGCGCGATCACGGCCTTGTGCACGTCACCGCCGGACCGGTCCTCGTCCGGCGTGAAGACACGGCCCATGACCGGCGCGACGCCGACCGTCGGCAACACCGACGCCGTGACGTGCGCGACCCGTACCACCGACGGTGGCCCGTCACTCAGCAGCCGGTTGTCGAAGACCGTGAACGCGCCGATGCCGCTGAGCCGAGAGACCCGTCGCTGGTAGTCGTCCAGGTCCAGCAACGACATGCCGCGCCTGGTCCCGTCGGTTCGCATCGACGCGCTCTGCACGCGCACCAGCCGTTCCGGCGCCGGGTAGGGGTACGGCCGGTACAGCAACGCATACGCAAAGCTCCACACGGTCGTCGCAGCGCCGATACCCAGGCCCAGGGTCAGGACGATGGTGGCGGTGAACGCCCGACGGTTCCACAATCCGCGAAAGAGGGCACGAAGCGCCATGGTGGCCGCAGCCTAGCCCCTCGCTCGATCGGATTCGCCCGAGACCTCATCAACGGTCGCGAGACCACCATCAACGGACCGCTGGTACCAACGGACGGCTCCCGAGCGTCAGCGCCACGGGCACGACCCGCTCACGGTGTCGGCGTCGGCGGCGCCGAGGTCCACGCGGGCGGGTGCGGTGCACCGCCGCATCGTCCGCGACGGTCGCACAGCCACTCGCGGAGCATCTCGACGACGCCCGGCTTGCCGGGCCCGATGTACCGCGCACGGGCCTGACGGTAGGCGGCGAGCACGGGTGTGGCCCGTGCCTCGATGTCGACATCGACCGCGGTGTCGGCGGCACCCACCGGCCTCACCCACACGAAGGCGTTCGTGGGGCGCTTGAACACCGGCACGGAGCGTGCGTCACGCTTGACGAACTCGCCCGTGCGCTTCTCCGAGCGCGCGGCCTCCACGAAGAAATCGACGGCATAGTCCGGATAGCCGAACAGCCATCCGTAACCGCGGAAGCGCGTCGAAGGCTCCGCATGCTCCACGGCGAGGAGCACCTCGTCGAGATCGGCGTGAGGCGTGACGCCGAGTGGATGGAAGAACCCCGATCGCCTCTTCACGAGGTCCTGCACCTGGGGACGACGTGCGACCCATGCCTGCACGGCGCGCTGGTCGTCGAAGATCTGCGCGAAGTGGTGCGCTCCCGCGGCCAGCGCCTCGCCGCAGGTCCATGTACGCAGCGCCTGCCGCGCATCGTCCAGTGCCTCCACTTCTGGCGATGCCAGGTCGATGCGCCACTGTGCGAAGCCGCCGCTGACCGGTTTGATGGTCGCCAGGATCGTGTAGAGCGCCTCCGAGTCGAGCGCGTCCAGCAGCAGTTGTTCGTTGAACGCTCGCAGGCGCGGCGGCAACTGTTCGACCGGAAAGCACTGCGATCGCGCGACCGTGCGTTCGATGACGGCCGCGGCTGCCGGCGCGACGCCGGGTGTGGTCCGCGGGCCGCAGCCCACGACGACGACACTGCACGCCAGCAGGAGCAGTCGTCGTGAGCGGAGAGCGATGGTAGCGGGCGTCACCATCAGAACAGCACCTTCAGCGAGGCCTGCATCGAGCGTGGTCCGCCAACCTGATACAGCGAGTTGAAGCCGACGCCGGCCGAACTCGTACTGAGTTGGCTGCCTGCCATCCCGGTCGACTGGCCGAACTGCGGGTCGGTCAGGCTGACGACCGGATCGCGGAAGTTGACGACGTTCAGGACGTTGAACGCATCGACTCGCAGTTGCAGTCGCGCTCGGCTCCCGGTCGCGAACTGCCTTCGCAGCGAGAGATCGACCTGGCGCAGCGGGAATCCGCGCAGCGCATTGCGCGCCAGCGTGCCCTGCGTGCCGGCCGGTGGTACGGCGAACGCCTGTCGGTTCAGACGTCGTCCTCCCGGCGCCGTGGCGTCGTCGAGCCACGGCCACACGCCAGGCACCAGATCGGCGCGTCGACTGACTGCAACGGCCGCATTGATCGGATCGGCTGTCGTGACGATGACCGAGAGCGGCGCGCCGCTCTGGTAGCGTCCGATCGCGTCGACGCCCCAGCCGCCCAACACCGCCCGCGCGACACCCGACGCCGGTGACGGGAGCGTCCACGTCACCGAGCCCACCGCATGGTGTCGGATGTCGAAATCAGACGGCCCGAACTCGCCGGCCGGGTCGACGGGGAACCCCGGCGGACCACCGACGGGCGTGCCGACCAGCGACTCGTCCGAGACGTTGTCTCGCGACGACGCCAGCGTGTAGGACGCCAGCACCTGCACGCCGCGCTGCATGCGTCGCTGATACTGCAACTGCATCGCATGGTAGCGGGACGCGGATGCATTCCGGGTCACGTGCACCCGCGCGGTCGGGCCGAAGATCGCCGGATTGATCTGTGTGTAGCCGGACGTGCCGGTAGCCGGGTTGGGCGCCACATTCGTCAGCGCTTCCGTACGCAACAAGCGTCGTCCCTGACTGCCGACGTAGCTTGCCGTGATCGACTGCGAGCGCCCGAGTCCCTTCTCCACTGCTGCGCTCCACTGCCGCGTGTATGGCAGCCGCAGGTCCGGCTGGGCCACGTAGAACTCGGTGGTGTACGGCGGATCCAGGCTATAGCTCAGAGGCTCGAGGGCCGCGTCGGCCACGGGCAGAGGTCCGGGTGACGCCACGACACGGGTGGCCTGGGCTGGGAAGCTCGAGTAGCCTCGCAACGCCATGCCGACCCCGAGGTCGTAGTAGACGCCGACGCCGCCACGGACCACGACGTCGTGCGCGTCGGAGACGACGTAGCTGGCGCCGAGACGCGGCGCGAAGGCGTTCCGCTGCGTCTGCCACAGTGCCGTGTTCGGCGGCGCCAACGTCATTGTCAACGGATCGTCGAGGCCGTTGAAGGTGTACGGCAGGAGTGGATCGGCAGCCGGTGGCGGATTGAGTTCGTAGCGGACGCCATAGGACAGGGTCAGTCGCGGCGTCGTGCGCCAGGCGTCCTGCACGAAGACCGACAGGTTGTGCAGCAGGAAGTGCGTGTCGGCGGAGAACCGGGTCACCGAGACCTGCGCCGGCGCCCCGGTGGCGAGGGCCTCCTCGACGCTGC
>DATJTM010000750.1:0-15480 GCA_035503395.1 Luteitalea sp. | reverse complement strand
CACGGGCTCGGCGATCTCGTCGGCCGCTTCGTGCGACAGGTCGACGGTCGGTTCGTCGTCGCCAGTTATGTGACGGCCGACACCGATGCTGCCGTGGCGACGTTGCGATCGCGTGCCGCCGACGGCGACGGCTTGATCGTGACGGGGCTGCCGCTCGTGAACGCGTCGCTCGCGGCCAGCCTGCCGCGCGAGCTGACCCTGGGCCTCGTCGCCGGGGCCGCGGTGGTGGTGCTGCTGATCTGGCTCGAGTTCAAGAAGGTGCGACCGACCGTGCTCTCGGTGCTGCCGACGCTGGCCGGCATCGTGTGGGGACTCGGGGCGCTGGGCTGGGCCGGTGTCGTGCTCGACCTGTTCAGCGTTTTCGCGGTACTCATGTTCCTCGGCATCGGCGTGGACTACGGCATCCATCTCCTGCATCCGACCGTGGAAGGTTCGTCGACCATCGGCGAGGCGGTGACGCTCGTCGGGCCTGCCATGCTGCTCGCTGGCGTCACCACCATCGTCGGCTTCGGCACGCTGATCGGATCGGCCTACCCGCCGCTGCGCTCGATGGGACTGGTGTCGGTGGCGACGATTGGCACGTCGCTCGTCGCGGCGCTGTTCGTCCTGCCG
Source organism: Luteitalea sp. (assembly GCA_035503395.1). GTDB lineage: Bacteria > Acidobacteriota > Vicinamibacteria > Vicinamibacterales > Vicinamibacteraceae > Luteitalea. The sequence continues at coordinate 14,868 of DATJTM010000750.1, read as the reverse complement.
GCAGCGCTCTTCCTCCGCGAGGAGTCGCGATGAAGGTCGTCGCGCTGGTGCCGGCGCACGATGAGGGGCGCAGCATCGCGGCCGTGGTCGGGGGCGCGCTCGCGCACGTTGCGCAGGTCATCGTGATTGACGACGGATCGTCGGACGGCACCGCCGAGATCGCGGCGGCGGCGGGCGCCGACGTCATCACGCTCGCGCGCAACGAGGGCAAGGGGACGGCCATCCGGACCGGCCTGGCGTCCGTGCTGGCTGGTGATGCGACCCACGTGCTCTTCATGGACGGCGACCTGCAGCATCGTCCCGAAGAGATTCCGGCACTGATGGCGGAAGCGGAACGCAGCGGCGCCGCGATGGTGGTCGGTGAGCGTGTCTTCGTTCGCGAACGGATGCCGGCCTCGCGCTACTGGGCCAATGTCATCGGCAGCTGGGCGCTCGCGACGCTGATGGGCGTCGATCTCCGCGACACGCAGTCCGGCTTCCGCCTGGTGCGGACCGACGCGCTGCGCGGCCTGGATCTCGAAGCACGCGGGTACGAGTTCGAGACCGAGCTCGTAGTGAAACTGGCGCGGCGCGGCGAACGGCTGGCCCGCGTCCCCATCACCGCGGTCTACGCCGGCGAGAAGAGCAAGTTGCGGCCGGTGCGCGACACGACCCGCAACGTCGTGCTGGCGCTCGTCTACCGTTTTGCACGTCGCCATCCGGGTACCCGCACGTGAGCGTCAAGGCTCCCGTCCGCTGGGTGACGCATCGCCTCAACGGCTGGTTCATCGTCGGCGGCAGCTACTACGGATCGCGCTACGCACCGCTGGCGATCTCGTGGCCCATCGCGCACGCCGGCGCGTGGCTGGTCAGTCGCGGCATGCCCAGCGTGCGCGACGCGCTGGTGGACAACCTGCGCGTGGTGCTGCCCCACGAGACCGAAGCGCAGTTGCGGCGGCGCGCCTACCGCACATGCCACACGTATACCGACGACTGGATGGACTTCATGCGGTCGTTGTCGTGGTCGCGCGAAAAAGTGCTGGAGCGGTTCACCTACGAGCATCCTGAGCGACTGACCGAGGCGCTCGCGCTCGGGCGGGGCGCCATCCTGGTGACCGGTCACTACGGCAACTGGGAGGCGGGCAGCGTGATGATGAAGGCGCTGGGCATGCCGCTGACGGTCGTGGCGATGCCGGAGCCCGACCCCACGGTCAACCGGATCCGCCGTCAGGTGCGCGCGTCCCTGGACGTGGACACGCTCGAAGTGCGCCAGTCGCTCGACACGCCGCTGCAAATCCGGCGTCGGCTGTCGGAAGGGCGGATCGTCGCCATGCTGATGGATCGCGCCGTCGATCGCGATCGCGTGGCGGTGACGATGTTCGGACGGCAGGTGAACTTCCTCGGCACGCCCGCCCTGCTCGCCTACCTGACAGGGGCGCCGATCGTGCCCATGTTCATGGTGCGTCAGGGACGTGGTCGCTTCCGTGCCGTGCCGCAGGAACCGATTCTCGTCGACCGTCGCGGCGACCGCGCCACGCAGGTCCAGCACACAACGCAGGCCGTGGCGACCCTGCTGGAGCGCCAGATCGCGACCCGGCCGGAGTGCTGGTATCAGTTCCATCGGTACTGGACGGAATCGGAAGACGGGAACCGGGAAACGGGAACCGGAACACGGGAACGGGACGGTACGAACCAAGCACCGGGTACGGGGTACTGGGTACCGGGTACGACGCCTCAGGATCCCCGAGCCCCGGAGGCCGACGTCCAACCGACGAAGGCCCAGGGCTCACGGCCCAAGGCCCAAGGCCACTCGTAAGTGGATCCTGTCTCGCACCTGCTGTTCGCGCGGATGGTGTCGGCACTGCGGGAATCGCGACCGCTGGCACGCGGCGTCGTCTCGGCGGCCGTGCTCGGCGGCATGTCGCCCGACGTCGATGCCGCGCTGATGGCGCTGGGCTGGGACGTCTACCTGCGCTGGCACGATGCGGGCACGCACGCATTGGTCGGCACGCCCATCGTGGCGCTGCTGACGGCGACGTTCGTCCGCACCTGGGCGCCGACCACGTCGTTCCGATCCCTGTGGTTCTCGGCCTGGCTCGGGGCCCTGAGCCACGTCTGCTTCGACCTCTACTCGGGCGCGACGATTCGCCTGTTCTGGCCACTCCTGCCGATCCGGATCGAAACTCCCATTGTCGCGATGGCCGACCCCATCGTGATACCGGTGCTGCTGCTCGGCGCGTTCGCGTTGTGGCTGTGGCCCCGCGTCCCGCGCAGCGCCGGGGCGCTCGTGATGGCGCTGCTGGCGCTCGTCAGCGCCGTCAAGCTGACGACACGTTCGATGGCACTCGCCGCCTACACCACGGCCGTGTCCGGTGAGCCTGCGCCTGCCAATCGCACGATCGAGGCCGAGTGGGGCTCATGGCGTGGCTGGCTCGTGTTCGACCGCCTTCCCGACGGACGGATTCGCGGCTGGCACGTCGATGGCTGGAGCGGCGATGTGCGCCAGCGCTTCACGCAACCGGACCAGCGAACGCAGCCCTTCGCCGACACCTCGATCGCCACCTTCGCCACCGCACGCAACTTCGTGCCGTCGCACACGCTGGCGTTCGTCACGGAACGGCAGACCGACGATGGCACCGTCGTGTTCTGGTCGGATGTCCGCTTCTGCTGGGGCGCGGGAGAAGGCGTGGATCCGCAGGAGGGGGCGCCACATCAGGACGTGCGCCCGGCGATCACCGGCGTGCGCTGCGCCCTGTGGTTCGGCGGGTCGCTCGACCCACAGGGCCAGCCTCATGAGTCACTGGTCTGGCTGGGTGGGCATCTCCAGCGCCGCTCGCCGCAGCGTTGGTAGGTCGCGACCCAAACATCGACTGAATTCGTAGCCGACCGACTTGTCGGTCGGTTCGCCCACCTTCCCACCGCCATGAGATCGCGCGGGCCGACCAGGCCCGCGGCGATCCCCGACATACACGCTAGAAATCGAACTTCACGGCGAACTGCATGCTGCGGTTGTCGACCACCGTCGACGTGATGCGGCCGACGGTCGGCGAGCCGATGGCAGCGTTCGGGAAGCCGAAGCCCGGCGTGTTGAACAGGTTGAACGCTTCGACGCGGATCTGGGCGTTGGTGCGGCCCTTGAACAGGAACACGCGCTTGACCAGCGAGAGGTCCACGTTGGTGTGGCCAGGCGCGTAGAGAATGCCGCGGCCGACGTCTCCGTACGTGTTGGGTGCCGGCGCCACGAAGTCGGCGGGGTTGAACCACAGGTCGACCGTCGGGTTGTCCAGCTCGCCTGACCCGGTGCGATTGGGCCAGCTTGGCGCGCCATTGTTCACACCCGCGTTGAGCGTCACGTTGAACGGGCGACCAGTCGTCACGGTGAGGATGGTGCTCGCCTGCCAGCCCCCCGCGATCGCGCTCAACAGCCCGCCTTGGTTCAACCACGGACGATTCGGCCCCCAGGGCAGTTCGTACACCGAGCTCAGCACCGCGCGATGGCGGACGTCGTAGCCGGAGGGGCCCTTGCCGGCGTTCAGGTTGGTGACCGTCTGCGGGCCGCCCGTCGAACCGCCGCCGCTGGCCGCGGAGCCACCGTAGTCGAGGGACTTGCCCCACGTGTAGCTGAAGAGCAGCTGGACGCCGTTGGTGTAGCGCTGATTGACCCGCGTCTGCAGTCCATGGAACGTCGACCGGTTGCGCGGGTCGCACTGAATCAGGTTGTTCATGTTCGACAACGGCTGGATCAGACGACGCGACGGCTGCGAGCCGGTGCCGGGCTGCACTTCGTTCGGGTTGTAGCAGAACAGCAGGTGCTTGCCGGCGCTGCCGATGTAGCCCACCTCGGCGACGACCGGCCCGAACAGCTGACGCTCGACGCCGAGGTGCCACTGCTGCGCGTACGGCGTCTCGTTCTCGAACGAGTGCCCGAGCACGCGTGGGTTGGCGGCATTGAGTTCCGCGGTGCCTTGCGGCTTGAGCTGCTGGATGGCCGGGAACGGATTGTCGACCGAGCGGACGATGCCGAAGTTGGTGGGGTTGACCTCGGGGTTGACGTTCTGCGAGATGGTGTAGGGCACCTGCTGCCCGAGCAGGTTCGACGCGGACGCCGCGACCGGGAAGTAGGTGATGCCGTAGCCGGTGCGAAGGATCGTGCGCGCGTCCTCCGTGACGAGGTACGTCAGCCCGAGCCGCGGCGCGAAGTTCTTCTTCTGCGTCTTGATGTTGACCGTGTCCGACCCGTTCTCACCGGCGTAGACCAGCTGCAGGCCCGTGGGATCGAAGTTGACCAGCCGGTTCTGCTCCTCGGTCGGCGCCGTGAAGATCTCGTAACGCAGGCCCGCGTTCACCGTCAGTCGATTGCTCAACTTGAAGTCGTCCTGCACGTAGGCGCCGTGCTCCTGCGTCCGCATGTCGTACGGCTCGAGCAGGAAGCCGCGGGCCGCGCCGGTCATGTACCCGGTGAGCAGGGTGGCCAGGCCGGTGCCGCCGGTGTTGGTCACCGGGTTGTTGGTGAAGTTGCGGTTGAAGGTCAGGGTGCCGCGGGTGTCGGTGTTGGTGAACGGCGACACGAACCGATCGACGAGCCTGTACCCGAACTTCAGCGAGTGCTTGCCCTTGACCCAGTTCAGGCTGTTCTCGATCTGGTAATGGGTCTGTTTCGGATTCACCGGCAGGAAGGCCGGGCCGCCGCTCAGGCCGGTGAAGTCCTGCACGTTGATGTTCGGCAGGCCGGTCGTGTACTCGGTGATGTTGATGCCCTGGATGCCGAGTGAGGTCGCCGCCTGCGTGCCGAAGTCGGACTGGAACGTGAACGGGACGGTGCGTGCGAAGCCGACGCGCAGCTCGTTGACCAGCGTGTTGGTGATGACGCGCGTGTAGTTGGCGCCGGCGCCCTGCGTCTTCAGTCGCGTGTTCTGGATGCCGGCCACCCAGGGGCCGAGATCGAAGCGCGACGCGGCTTCGGCCGGGGTCTCGAGACAGCAGGCCGCCTGCCCCTGCGGCGCATCCAGCTTGAAGCTGCCCCAGTTGTACCGGAAGAAGATCGAATCACGCTCGCCGAACCGATGGTCGACGCGCACCGAGATGTTGTTGTCCTCGGAGATGCGGTTGGCGGTGGTGACGTAGTTGTTGAAGTTGCCCGGCTGGTTGGGCAACGGGTAGATGCTTGCAACGTTGCGGCCGACCTGATTGATGCGGTTGGCCGGGATGATGTTGCCAGGGAACTGATCGCGCAGGAACTGCGGATTGGTGGCGCTCACGGGCCGCGACGAATCGAAGGACGGGTTGAGGCGCGTCGTCAGCGGGTCGTAGATCGGGATCAGGTTGCCCTGCAGGTCGCGATAGTTCGAGAAGTCGCCAACCCGCGTCTCCGCGGTGGGCACGGTATTGACGAACGCCAGGCCGCGCGTCTCGCGCAGGCCGGCATAGTCGAAGAAGAAGAACGTCTTGTTGCGGAACACCGGACCACCGATCGCACCACCGAACTGGTTACGATCGAGTGGCGGCTTGGCCGCCGGCGCGCGCGCTGCGAAGAAATTGCGGGCGTCGAAGCGCTCGTCACGAAAGAACTCGAAGGCGGTGCCGTGGAAGTCGTTGCTGCCCGACTTGGTCGACACCGAGACGACGCCGGCGCCACGACCGAACTCGGCCGAGAACACGCCGGTGAGCACCTTGAACTCACGCACCGACTCCACCGAGGGTGTGATGATGACGGTGTTGAACGTGTACTCGTTGTTGTCGATGCCGTCGATCAGCCAGCCGTTGGTGTTGGCCTGCTGGCCGAGCGCGTTGAAGTTGGACGCGCCGCGCGGGTTGAAGGTGCTCGCGCCGGACAGGTTCTCGCCGGCCTGGCCCGGCGTGACGCCCGGGACCAGATAGACCAGCGACGCGAAGTTGCGCGAGTTGAGTGGCAGCTCGCGAATCGCCTTCTCCTCGACGGCCGCGCCGACCTCGGACGATTCGGTGCGCAGCAGTGGCGCGCTCGCCACGACGACCGTCGTCTCCTCGAGCGTGCCCACTTCGAGCAGGGCGTCGACGCGGGCGCGCTGGTTGACCTCGAGCACGATGTCGCTGCGGACCCACTTCTTGAAGCCCGCGACTTCAATCTCGACGGCGTAGGTCCCCGGCACCAGGAACGGCGCCGTGTACGAGCCGGTCTCATCGGTCGTGAACGTCGTCGTCGTGCCGCGGTTGACGTTGCGAAGCGTGACCGTGGCGCCGGGCACGATGCCACCGCTGTCGCTGACGGTGCCGACGATCGTACCGGTCGTCACCTGCGCGGACGCATTCGCCACGGTCGCGAGTGAGAGCACGCACATCCACGCACACGACAGCATCAGGCGTACCACAGGGCGCATCAGGGCACCTCCGGCGGAGACGGTCACGGACAGGCACCAGCGCTGCCGCGGCGATGCCGCGCGCACACGCAGAGTCAGCGCGCGACCGTGCGCGCGAGGCTCATGCCGATTCAGGGTGCGCAGAGGATAAGCGAAGCGAGCGCCCGCGTGTCAACTGGAAGGCGCGGGACGGTCGTGCGACGCCGCGGCGTCGTCGGCGCGGCGGCTGGCGACGATCAGCACGTTGGCGAAGGGGGTGCCTTCGCCCATCGGCTGCACGTGCGGCGTGAAGCCCGTCTCGTGCAGCACCGTGCGCCAGGCGGCAGCGGTGCGGAAGGTGAATCGCTGGCGCCATCGCCCGGCCACGAAGGCCTTGCACGCATTGCCGATGCGCACCATCACGAAGCGCCAGCCGGCGCCGGCGTCGGCTTCGCGCACCATCAGCCGGCCGCCCGGAGCGAGCGCGGCATGGACGGTCCCGAGCAGGGCACGCTGATCGGCGTCGGGCATCATGTGCAACACGTCGAAGAGCAGCGCCACGTCGCAAGCCGGCAGTCCCGTCTCGCGCGCGTCGGCCGACACGATCGTCGCCTCGTGTTCGAGCGCACGCGCGGCAATCGAGGCGATCCGGGGGCGCGTTTCGACACCGATCAGACGAGACAGCTGCGGCGGGTCGGGCCGCGTCGTATCCCACTCGCCCTGAGCGGCGGTGTGCTGCGCCTCGGCGACCAGCGCCAGCATCAGGCCCTGCCCACACCCGATGTCGAGCAGGGTGCCGGTCGCCGCCGGGAGCTCGGTCGTGAGTGCTGCGGCGTACACCGGATCGCCCGACAGCTTGCCGCGGGCAAACTCCCAGGCCGTGATGCCGGTGTCCAGATATCGGTCACTGGCGCGACGGACGAGGAGTTGGAAGAACGGGTCGCGGGCCGGGCGACGCGCGGCATATGTCACGATCGCCCCCAGCGCGCCCACTCCTACTCCAATGACGACGCTGCCGAGGACGAGATCGGCGCCGAAGCTCCAGATCGCCTCGGGCTCGACCATGTCCCAGGTCAGCGCTACCAGATGGCCCCGACGGAGCCAGGATCCCGCCTGGACCTCGGCATACAGCAGCGGCGGAATGACGAGGGGATTGATCACGTTGGCGGCCAGGTACATCTTCAGCCGGTTGAGGCGAAACAGCGCGCCTGCCAGCCAGCAGAGGCCGAAATGCACGCCCCAGAAGGGCGAACAGCCAATCAGCAGCCCGAGGCCGATGGCCACCGACTCGCGGCCGCGGCTGTCGCCTTCGGTCCGCAGCGCATGGATCGCCCGCTGCAATCGGGACGCCCGCGACAACGCGCGCGCGCGGCCAGCCAGCGGTGCCGTACTCATCTTCAGGTATTATGACCACTCGGCCCGCGTGCTCGGATGCGGAGTCGGCGCGCAGTGATGCCCAAGTCCACGGCCACGACGCCGGTCGTCCCCTCCCTCCTGTCGCCCACGCCCCCTGGCTGGGTGACATCGCTGCTCGGCCCCGCGTCCACACGAACGCTTCGCAGCTCGGCCGACGTCGACGTCGAGGTCGCGACCGGCGAACATTTCACGCACGTCGCGGTGACCATTCCCGGCGCCGACGCGCTGACGCCCGACGCGCTCCACGCCTGCGTCCGCGACGCCTATCTCGAGATTGCCGCGACCCTGAACGCCCAGCAGCGGCATCCCCTGCGCTTCTGGAACTTCGTCCCGCGCATCCATACGCCGTCGGGTGAGGGTCTCGACCGCTACATGGTGTTCAACGGCGGCCGGTTCGCCGCCTGCGAGCACTGGCACGGGTCGCCCAACGCGTTCGACCATACGCTCGCCTCGGCCTCTGGTGTCGGCATCCTCGGCGACGCCCTGGCGATTCACTGTCTTGCGGCCGACGCTGCCGGCGAGCCGGTCGAGAACCCCCGGCAGGTCCCGGCATATCGCTACTCGCGGCGGTATGGGCCGCGCCCCCCGTGCTTCGCCCGCGCCACCCGAATGGTGGTGCCGGCGCACGGCGCTCACTGGCTGCTGATCGCCGGCACGGCCAGCATCCGCGGCGAGTTGTCGATGCACGTCGGCGACATCGATGCGCAGACGATCGAAACGCTCGACAACCTCGACGCGCTGCTCGCCACCGCGCAGACCAAGCGTGGCGCCGACGGTACGCCAGCCACGCTGACCAGCCTGCGCGTGTACCTCGTGCGCCCCGACGATCTCGCCATCGTCCGTCAGCGCATTGTCGAGCGGTACGGTCCCATCGCCGACCTGGAGTTCGCGCAGGCGGAGTTGTGCCGCGCCGATCTGCTCGTCGAGATCGAGGGCATCGCCGAGCTGTAGGCCCGCTCGCACGGCGAAGCAACCGACCGACGAGTCGGTCGGCGACGACATCCGGCGTCTGAACAGGTAGTCCGCGTTGCCAGCGCGGCCGTGCCGCGGGCCACGCGTCGCAGCCGGCTTACCGGACGGCCGCGAGCGTCACGTGGCCGCGCGCCACCAGCGTGCCCGCCGCGGTGACCGTGCCTTCGATCTTGTACAACCCACCCATCTGTCCGACCACGCGGGCGGTGGCCTCGAGGACCACGTCGACGCCGCAGCCGGCCGGGAACTTGAAGCCATCGACGGCGGCCACGCGCAGTGCCACCGGGCGTGCGTCCTCGCCGTCGCGAGGCGCGCCCGCAGCGAGTCCGCCGGTCTGGGCAATCAACTCCACCAGCACGACGGCGGGCACCACCGGCTCATCCTTGAAGTGACCGTCGAAGTAGAAGTCGGTGCCACGCGTCGTGCGGCGGCAGACGGCCGATCGACCGGGTTCGATCGACACGACTTCCTCCACGAGGCGCATCGGCGGGGCATGCGGCAGCAAGGTGAGCGGATCCACGGCGTATCATCATCGCCCGAGTCGCATGGCTCCGACGTCCGAACTCGCGGCCGCCTTCGAGGCCGTCCTCCGTGATCGCGCCGACGCGCCGCTGCTCATCGCCCCGAGCGAGGGGCGGACGTGCACGGCGCACGATCTGCACGATGCCGCCGGCGCGCTCGCCACGACCCTGCGTGCCGCCGGCCTGACGCGAGGCCATCTCATCGTCGCCGGGCTCGGCAACATCGTCGCGCTCCCGGCACTGGTGCTCGCCTGCCTGCGTGAGGGCTGGCCGTTGATGCCGGCCGACCGCAGCATGCCGCTCGCTGAACTCCGGGCGCTGGCGGGCCGCTGGGACGCCGCCGCCCTCGTCGTTCCCGGCTCGGCGCACGAGACGTCGGACGAGGCGCCGGCGAGTACATCGACATGGGCATCGGCGCGATCGATCGAGACCGGCGGCATCACGATCCTGCTGCACGATCCGATGCCGGAGCCCGGCCGTCATGCCCCGGCGGCGGTGCTCAAGCTGACGTCTGGCACGACGGGCGCGCCGCGCGCCACGTGCAGCGAAGAGCGCCACCTCATCGCCGACGTGCGACACATCACCGACGTGATGCGGATCGGTCCGTCGACGCGACAGCTCGGCGCCATCCCGCTCTCGCATTCGTACGGCTTCGGCAACCTGCTGCTGCCGCTGCTCTGGCAAGGCTCGCCGTTGCTGCTGCGGCCGCAGTTCGTGCCGACCCAGATCGTGCCGGATCTCCAGGCCTGGGGCCTCGACACCTTTGCCGGCGTGCCCTTCATGTTCGATCACCTGGCGCGCCACCGGCGTCTGCCGCCGTTGCCATCGCTGCGCCTGGTCCTCTCCGCAGGCGCGCGCTTACCGTTCGAGATCGTGGAAGCCTTTCACGCGGCGACGGGCTGCAAGATCAGGTCGTTCTACGGCTCGAGCGAGACGGGCGGCATCTGCTTCGACGACACGCCGACGGTCGATCCGCGCGTGCCGGTCGGACGCCCGATGGGCGCGACGGCGATCGCGCTGGTCGACGATGACGACGCGCCGCCCGGCTCCGGCCGTGTACGCGTCTCCGGGCCGAACGTGATCGAACGCTACGCAGTGCCGATGGACGGCGCCGGCGACGAGGCGGACTCGCGCGGGCCACTCACCAACGGAGCGTTCCTGACCAGCGATTACGCGCGCCGCGACGACGATGGGCTCTTCGTGCTGACGGGGCGCGCCGCGTCCTTCGTCAACGTCGCCGGTCGCAAGGTGGTGCCACAGGAAGTGGAAGCGATCCTGCTGTCGTTGCCAGGCGTGGCCGAGGCGGTGGCGCTGGCTGTCGAGGACCCGGTGCGGGGACAGGCGCTCGGTGCCTGCCTGGTGAGCGCGCAGACGTGGGACGCGCGTTCGGTGCGGCAGGCGCTCGCCATGCGGCTGGCGCCCTACAAGTTGCCGCGCGTCGTGGTCGTCGTCGACGCGCTACCCCTCACCGACCGCGGGAAGGTCGACCGGCGCGCCATCGAGCGATTGCTGGCTGGCCGTTGAGGGGAACTCGGGCTCGGGCGATTCGTACGTCAGCCGTGACTCCTGGTGCACGCCGGTCGCGAGCAGCTTCGCCACGGGGCACTTCTCGGCGATTTCCAGCAGGCGTGCGCGTTGCACGTCGTCGAGCGACCCGCGCACGTCGATCTGCTTGATGAACGACGGCGTCGGCTTCGAGGTGAAGTGCACCTGCACGCGGACCGTTTCGAGCGGCCAGCCCTTGCGGTTGGCATACATGCGCAAGGTGATCGCCGTACACGAGGCAAGGCTGCCCATCAGGAGTTCGTAGGGCGACGGCGCGGTATCGGTGCCACCGATCTCGCGCGGCTCGTCGGCCGTGAAGGCGTGTGTGCGCGCCGTCATCGCCGTCTGGTAGCCGGCGTCGAGCGTCGCGTCGAGGATGCGCAGGCTCATTGGCAGTTCTCAGCGAACCATCTTCTTGAGGACGGCGATCTGGCCGCCGTGATAGGCGAAGTGCTGCACGAGGCCCAGCACCGTCTGCTGGTACGTCACGCCGGTGCCGAGCGCGGCATCGCGCGTGTCGCCCACCTTGTCGTCCCACCGCTTCTCGGGGAAGCCGGCCACCGCCTCGATGAGGCGCGCCATGCAGTTGGTCAGCGACAACTGCATCGCGGCCCAACCCGTCGCGTCGACGGCGCGCGGCAACGGCCAGTCACCCTCGATCGGATCGGCCGCGGGGTGACCGCCGACACGCCGCGTCACCTCGGCGGCCCACGACGTCATGTGCGCGACGATCTCGGCAATCGAGTGGACGTCTTCGAACGGACGCGCCTGTGCCTGGCTGGCCGAGACGTCGGTCAGCAACGCCACCACCGACGGCCCGTGCCAGGGGTCGCCGTCGTAGGCCCGATGCAGTTCATCGATGAGATAGGATGTGCGAGTGGGAGGCATGACGTCTCAGCGTTGCACGGCGACGGCAAAATGGGAACGCCTGGGTTCGGTGCCGGCCTCGACGCGACGCGCCGCGTGGTCGAACTGCACGACGGCCGCGTAGCCGTAGCGCAGCTCTCCCTTCCGCCCGATCTTCTGGAACTGATGTCCGCGCGACGTGAGGGCGTCGAGCACCTGGCGCGGAAATCGATCTTCGACCTGCACGCGGGCCCGCAGACCGGCTGGATCGGAGGGGTCCCTGGCGACGAGCAGGCGCGGCGCTTCGATCGCGGCCTGCGCCCCGAGCCCACCATCGACGTGCGCCAGGAGGATGTTGTAGACCGACGCGGCGATCCAGGCATTCCCGGCCGCACCGAGCGCCAGCCGCGGCTTGAGGACGCCGTCCACCGTCTCGCACACCAGCGTCGGCGCGCTGGTGGACGACGATCGCATCAGCGGCAGCAGCTGTCCGTACGCCCCGCGCACGGTGCGGTAGCCGCGCAGGTGGTTGTTGTAGAGGAAGCCGAGGCCCTTCGACACGTAGAAGCTGCCGCCCCACGTCGACAGCGTCTGGGTGACGACGATGACGTTGCCCGCCGTGTCGCCAATGACGAAGGCGGTGGTGCCGCGGCCGATGCGATCCCCCTGCCCTCCCTGGCCTGCCGTGTCCGACTCGTCGCCGAACGGCAGCGCGCGACCGCGATCGATACGCTCGAAGAGGGCGCCGGCGTGCGTCGGATCCAGATGCGGCGCGACTTCGACCGGCCACAACGCGGGATCGGCGACACGCCGCAGCGGGTCGCGCGCCTTCCAGGCCTCGATCACGTAGTGGAGGTAGTCGGGCTGTTGCTGCGCCAGCGCGCCACCCGCCTCGCGGTAGCCCTCCAGGATCTGCAGCGTCTCGATGAGCGCCGTGCCGGTCGGCACCGGCGGCGGCGCGCCGAACACCTGCAGACCGCGATAGCGTCCGCTGACCGGCTGTCGCTCGATCACCTGGTACTGCGCCAGATCTTCGAGGCCGATGATGCCGCCGTTGGCCTCCATGTCGGCGGCGATCCGCTTCGCGATGCTGCCGCGATAGAACGCGTCAGCCCCCTCTGACGCAACCGTACGCAGTGTCGACGCGTAGTCCGGGTTGACGAAGCGCTCGCCCGCCCGCGGCGCCTGGCCACGCGGCAGGAAGACCCGCGCCGCCTCCGGCCAGCGTTCGAGCAACGCACGCCCTTCGCGCACCGTCGTCGGCAACGCTTCGTCGAGTTCGTAGCCGTCGGCCGCAAGACCGATCGCCGGGGCCATGACCTGCGCCCAGCTCACTCGCCCCGAGCCGTAGCGGCGGAACAGGTGATCCATGCCGGCGACGACACCCGGGATGTTGGCCGCGGCCGGCCCGTCGCCGACGATCCGCCCGTCGCGATAGATAGCGGCGTTGGTCAGCGTCGCATGAATGGGCGATTGGTCCTTGTAGTCGACGACCAACGGCTCCTTCATGCCGTTGAGGAACAGCAACGCCATGCCGTCGCCGCCGATGCCGGAGGCGTCGGGCTCGACCACGCCGAGCGCAAACGACACGGCCACGGCGGCGTCGACGATGTTGCCGCCATCGGCGAGGATGCGTGCCCCGGCTTCGGACGCCAGTCGGTGTCCCGAGACGACGACCGCGTCACCGGACTGCACCGCTGGGCGCGCCAGCGGCTGCTGCGCGACCAGTTCGTCGACGACCTGCTCGAGTTCGTCGGACGATCGCGCACTCGCCGCGCGTGATGCAAACTGCGTCCGCAGTGCCTGCCAGGCATCGGCCGCCGGACCCGTGCGGTAGTAGAGGTCGCGCAACAACTGCCACGAACGATCGAACGCGATCTGCCAGCGCGACGACTCGGGCACGAGCGTCGTGCGGACGTTCTCGGCCCCGGCATCGGGCGGCAACGGCGCCGGCACCGTTCGCAGCGCGAAGGCGTTCGATCCGGCGAACACCGGCGGCATCTCGGTGACGGCGCGCGTGGGATTGCCGTTGTAGGCCGGCCAGTCACCGGGCAGGCCGGCGAGCAGCAGCACGCGGCCGTCAGGCGACCAGGCGGGTTGCGATCGCTGCCTGGAGACCAGGATGGCGCCTTCGGGCGCTGGCCTCGAACGCGCCCGCGTCGACACCGTCGGCGCCGGCACCGGGGCCACCCACACGGCCCCTTCACCGTCGGTGGCCGAGGCGTAGGCGACGCGCGTGCCTTGCGGGTCCCACACGGGATGGCTCTCGCGGGCCCGTGTCGCGGTCACGCGCACTGGCCGGTCGTTGCGCGGCACCGCCGCCTCGAGATCACCCTCGCGCGCATCGAACGGGGCGCCGATGCCATCCAGGGTGCGCACCCACACATCGTCGGCGCCCTGTTCGTCTTCCTGACTCGAGACGTACGCGAGGCGGGTACCGTCGGGAGAGACGCTCGGGTAGCGCTCGTCGGCCGGTGACGCGACGAGGGCGTGCACCGCCGGAGGCACGCCGACGGGACTGCCGTCGACGTTGATGACCATCAGGTCCCACTGGTCGGCGGCGCGATAGGCGAAGACGATGCGGCCGTCGGGCGTCCAGGACGGTTGGCGCTCGTCACCGGGCGTGAAGGTCAGGCGGCGCGGGGCGGCACCCTCTTGCGCGACGTAGAGATCGAAGCCGTCGCCGAGGTCGGCGGCGAAGGCGATGCGGGTGCCGTCGTGTGCCCAGGCGGGCTCGCGTTCGACAACGGCGGGTGTGCTGCGCGGCCATGCCGCGAGCGGCCGCGGTTCGCGGCCGTCGGGCGTCATGGTCCAGATCTGATCGAGGACGGCGACCGCGATGCGGGCGCCATCAGGGGCCCAGCCGGGATCGCGGGCGCCACGCAGCGGCGCGTCCTGCGCGGCGGCGCCCAGGTGCAACCCGGCCGCCCCGACGGCCGAGAGCACCACGAGGCGACCGAGGCGGGCAGCCGCGCGCATGCGGATGGAACGACGTGAACGCGTCAGCGAGCGCTGACGAGTCGGCGGAGCGTCTCGGTCAGGGCACGGGCCGACAGGCCGTTGACGTCCATCAACTCTTCCGGCGTGCCGCTGCGGGGCACGCCCGGCACCGCGACGCGCTCGACGCGGATGCCCTGCGGCGATACCACTTCGCAGACCGCATCGCCGATGCCGCCGGCCGAGTAGTGATCCTCGACGGTGACGATCAGGCCGGTGGCCTTGCCGGCGGCCAGCAGCGTGTCGGCGTCGACCGGCTTGACCGAATACAGGTCGAT
>DATJTM010000749.1:0-6612 GCA_035503395.1 Luteitalea sp. | reverse complement strand
GATCCTTCATCAGCGCTGTCGCTTCCTGCGTCTGCTCACGCATCAGTCGCACGTACGCGCCCAACGTCGAGACGCCGCGCATGCTCATGCGGCGTTCGAGGCGCCGAAGGACGGTCGCGCGCTTGTAGTTGCTGAAGTCCTGCCCGGTCCGGATGCGCAGCAGCGTCAAGACCTCCCGCAGCAGGTCGGACTGCTCGGGCAAGGCCGGCGACATTCCGTTCTGCGTGTCGAGACGCTGCTGATAGCTCGCCACCTGTCCGGGCATCTCACGCACTGGCAGCACGGCATCGACCAGTCCCGTGCCGATCGCGTGCCGCGGCATCTCGGCGTTCGTCGCTTCGGACGGATCCTGCGCGAGCACCAGGCCGCCGTATTCTTTGACGCGCTTCACACCACTCGATCCGTGCGGTCCCGCGCCGGACAGCACGATGCCCACCGCGCGGCTGCCGCGGCTGTCGGCCACGTTGCGAAATAGCACGTCGACCGGCGCACGACGGTGCTCGATGCCTGGGGCCGACACCGGCACCAGGGAATCGCCGTCGAGTTCCATGGCGAGCGATGACGGCACGAGGTAGACCTGATCGGGCGCCAACGATGTCGCGCCAGCGACCCGGTGGACGGGCAGCGTGGTCAGGTCGTCGAGGCTGTTGGTGAGGCCGGCCTCAGGGTCGGCGACCAGGTGCAGCATGACCACGTACGCAACGCCGAGATCCGGCCGCGTCTTCTCGAAGAAACCGCGGAGCGCATCGGCCCCGCCCGACGAGGCGCCGATGGCGACAATTGGCAGCAACGACGGGTTGGCGCCGCGGGGCGGCGTGGCAAGAGTTTCATCCATGCGTGTCGATCAGCGAGGAATCGGTGGGGCAATAGTATAGGCTGCTGATCATGGCCTCCGGACGCATCGTGGTGATTGGAACGTCGGCCGGTGGCATCGAAGCGTTGCGCGTGCTGGTCGGCACGCTCCCCGCGGATTTTCCGGCGCCGATTTGTGTCGTGATGCACACCTCGCCGGAATCACCAGGCATCCTGCCCGACATCATCGACCGGGCCGGCCCGCTGCGGGCCGTCAGTGCACACACCGGCCAGCGCCTGCAGCCAGGCGTCATCTACGTGGCTCCGCCGGACTGCCATCTCCTCGTCGAGCCCGGCCTGGTGCGCACGACCCGAGGTCCACGCGAGAACCGTTTCAGGCCCGCCATCGATCCGTTGTTCCGGTCGGCCGCCCAGGTGTTCGGGCCGGCCGCGATTGGCGTGGTCCTCACCGGTAACCTCGACGACGGGGCGGCCGGCCTGTGGACGATCAAGCAACTCGGTGGCATCGCCGTCGTTCAGGATCCCGAAGAAGCGATGTTCCCGTCGATGCCACTCAGTGCGATGCGGCAGGTCGCGGTCGATCACGTAGTGCGCCTGGCTGAACTCGGCCACCGTCTCACGTCGCTCGTGCAATCCGCCCCAGGTGCCCAGGAGGTCGTGATGATCCCCGACGACCAGACTCGCATCGAAGTCGACATCGCCCGCGAGGAGCCGCCAGTCCCGGCCGGCGTGCACACGTTGGGAGAGCCGTCACCGTTTGCCTGCCCGGACTGCCACGGCGTCCTCCTTCGATTGAAGAGCGAGGGGCCGCTGCGGTTCCGCTGTCATACCGGCCACGCGTTCACCGCCGAAAGCCTCCTGGCGGCGCTTCGTGAGGAAACTGACGAGACGCTGTGGAACGCGGTGCGCTCGCTGCAGGAAGGTGCGCTCCTGATGGAGCAGATGGCGGGACATGCGGCGGCGACCGACCAAGGGCGGGCGTCCGAATTCGAGGCGGCGGCGCGCGATGCGCGACAACGCGCCGATCACGTCCGGCAGTTGGTCCTCAATGCGCCTGACGCGCACGAGGGATGACCGTGCGGCGCCATCAGGACGAGGCCTGACTCTTCGCGGGCAGGAGGTCATCACCCTGCGAACCGGCGGTGATGACCTCACAGCGGATCCAGCCGCGCTGCACGAGTTGATCGCCAAGACGCCGTCCGGCCTCGACGGCAGCGTCTTCTGTCCCGTATCCGCATCGCAACGTTGCGCCGAGCCCGGCGATGCAGGCTTCGAAGCCCGCATCGGTCGGCTTGATCACGCACGTCGCTCGGGCCGCCTGCGGCGTCGGCGACGCCAGCATCCACAGCACGTGCGACCCATCGCGGCGACCGGACGGACCCGATCGTTTTCGCATGTCCCACGATGTGCGCATCGGGGGCCGCTCGACAATTGGCGCAGGTCCCTACGACACTCGGGGCGCGTCCTTACCCAGGCGGCCGACGTCGACCTTCACACGTGTGACCTGCGGCGGGTCTGAGCGTCGAGCTGAAGCTCGACGCCTACGAAGGGAGATGGCGACGTATCGGCGCCGCGTCAGTGCGAGTGCCGTGGGATGGCCGAGCCGCTGCCTCCACGCAGGAAGTCGAGGTCGGCACCTTCGTGCGCCTGCAACACGTGATCGACGTACAGCTTCACGTAGCCGCGTGCGGTCGGCGGCGCGGGCGGCTGCCAGGCGGCGCGACGACGGGCGAGCTCCGCGTCGTCGACCAGCAGGTTCAACGTGCGGGCCGGCACGTCGAGGGCGATCTGGTCGCCGTTCTGCACCAGCGCCAGCGTGCCGCCGAGGGCCGCTTCCGGTGAGATGTGCAGGATGACGGTGCCGTAGGCGGTGCCGCTCATCCGCGCGTCGCTGATGCGCACCATGTCGCTCACACCCTCGCGCAGCACCTTCGGCGGCAGCGGCATGTTGCCGACCTCGGGCATGCCGGGATAGCCGCGCGGCCCACAGTGCTTCAGCACGAGCACGCAGGTGTGATCCACGTCCAGCGACTCGTCGTCGATGCGGGCGTGGAAGTCGTCGATGTCCTTGAAGACCACGGCGCGACCGGTGTGCTGCAACAGGCGTGGACTCGCCGCGGCCGGCTTGACGATGGCGCCATCCGGACAGAGATTGCCGCGCAGGACCGCGATGCCGCTGTCGGGCACGACCGGCGAGTCGACCGATCGGATGACGTCGGCGTTGTAGCACTCCGCATCGGCGATCTGCTCCCCCATCGTCCGGCCACTGACCGTCAGCACGTCGCGATGGATGACGTCGCCAAGCGCGCGCAGCACGGCCGGCAGGCCGCCGGCGTAATAGAAGTCCTCCATCAGGTACTGGCCCGACGGCATCAGGTTGACCAGGCACGACACCTCGCGTCCGAGGCGGTCCCAGTCCTCGAGCGTGAATGGCACGCCGATGCGACCTGCGATTGCGAGCAGGTGGATCACCGCGTTGGTCGAACCACCGACGGCGTTGACGGCGTGCACCGCGTTCTCGAACGCCTCTCGCGTGAGCACCTTCGACAGCCGCAGGTCCTCCTCGACCATGCCGACGATGCGGTTGCCGACCAGGTGAGCGAGCCGTGAACGACGCGCGTCGACGGCTGGAATCGCCGCGTTGGTCGGCAGTGCGATGCCCAGCGCCTCGACCAGGCACGCCATCGTCGAGGCCGTACCCATCGTCATGCAGTGACCGGCCGAGCGGCTCATGCCGGCCTCGGCGTCGGTGAAGTCCGCGAGCGGCATCACGCCGCAGCGGACGTCCTCGCTGAACTTCCACACGTGCGTGCCCGAGCCGATGTCGCGGCCCCGGAACTTGCCGTTCAGCATGGGCCCGCCGGAGAGGACGATGGTCGGCAGATCGACGCTGGCGGCGCCCATCACGCAGGCCGGCGTCGTCTTGTCGCAGCCGACCAGCAGCACCACGCCGTCGATCGGGTTGCCGCGAATCGACTCCTCGACGTCCATGCTCGCGAGGTTGCGAAACAACATCGCGGTGGGACGCAACTGCGTCTCCCCGAGCGACATCACCGGGAACTCGAGCGGGAAGCCGCCGGCTTCGTACACCCCGTGCTTGACGTGCTCGGCGAGCTCGCGGAAGTGCGCGTTGCAGGGCGTGAGGTCCGAGAACGTGTTGCAGATGCCGATGATCGGCCGGCCGTCGAACACATGGTCAGGATGCCCCTGATTCTTCATCCAGCTGCGATGGATGAAGGTGTTGCGATCGGTGCCCGAGAACCACCCGGCGCTGCGACGCTGCTTCTTCTCGTTCGACATGGACAATCTTCCCGAGGGCAGGGGCCGCTCTCCGAGCGGCCCGCGACACGGGCGCCTCAGAGAGGCGCCCCTACCGTCTGTATCGACGTTCGACGACGTTCATCGTTCGTCGCTCGTCGTTCGTCGTTCGTCGTTCGTCGTTCGTCGTTCTAGAGGAGAAACCCCGCGATCGTCGCGGTGACGAAGTTGGCCAGCGTGCCGGCCATCATCGCGCGGAAGCCGAGGCGAGCGAGGTCGTGGCGACGGTTCGGGGCGAGCGCGCCGATGCCGCCGACCTGCATGCCGATCGAGCTGAAGTTGGCAAACCCGCACAGCGCGAACGTGGCGATGGTGAACGAGCGCGGGTCGAGCGTCGCCTTCAACTCGCCGAGCTGCGAATAGGCGACGAACTCGTTGAGCACCATGCGGGTGCCGAGCAGGTTGCCGATCAGCGGCGCGTCGCGCCAGGGCACGCCCATGCTCCACGCGATCGGGGCGAAGACCCAGCCGAAGATCTGCTGCAGGCTCAGGCCGGCGAGACCGAGGATGGCGTTGACGAGCGCGATCAGCGCAAGGAACGAGATCAACATTGCACCGACGTTGAGGGCGAGCATCAGCCCCTCGGACGTACCGCGACCAGCCGCGTCGATGATGTTGACGTCGGTGCGCTCGGTCTCCAGCTTCACCGTCCCCATCGTCTCGGGCACCTGTGTCTCGGGCACGAAGATCTTGGCCATCATCAGCGTGCCGGGCGCGGTCATGATGACGGCCGTGAGCAGGTGCTGCGCCTCGATGCCGAACAGCACGTAGGCCGCCATGATGCCGCCCGAGATGTGCGCCATGCCGGAGGTCATCACCGTCATGAGCTCGGACTGGGTCATCTTCGCGAGGTAGGGGCGAATCGTCAGCGGTGCTTCCGTCTGCCCCATGAAGATGCTGGCCGCCACGTTCAGCGTCTCGGCCCCACTGGCCTTCATCACCCAGCGCATGCCGACCGCGAACACGCGCACCACCAGCTGCATCACGCCGAGGTAGTAGAGGATGGCGAACAGCGACGCGATGAAGATGATCGTGGGCAGCACCTGGAAGGCAAACAACACCGAATACCGGGCGCCCTCCTCGCCGAGCGCCGCGGTCATGATGCGCGGCCACACGGTCTTGTCGCCGAGCGGCCCGAAGACGAATGCCGCGCCGACGCTGCCGAAGTCGAGCAGCCAGTTGATGCCGCGGCCGGCCGCTGCAAACGCCGTCCGTCCCGGCGTGGTCCGCAGCACGATCAGGGCGATGACGATCTGCAGGCCGAGCCCCCACGCCACGGTCTTGCGGTCGATGGCGCCGCGATTGCTCGACCACGCGAAGGCGATCGTCAGCAGCACGAAGAGGCCGCACAGCGACTGCACCTTGGGTTGGTCCAAGAGGAACGCCACGGCAGCCGCGAGGGCGGCGCCGGCGACCAGCAAGCCGGCAATGACGAGGTCGGCCCGGCGCCAGGGCGCCCGGGGGGCAGCATCGACTCGTTCGTGGGTCACAGCGCGCGAGTATACCTAAGCCGAACCGTGCCGCTGGCACACCCGTTGCTCCGATGTGTCCCCATGAGCGACACCCGGTCGGCAGTCACCACGTGGCTGCAGCAACGGGGACTGACGCTGGTCCTCCTGGGCTTGTTCTTCCTCAGCGGTGTCGGCCAGATCTGGAGCGGCTGGCGCGAATACAACGCGGACCAGCGCGAGCATGGCCAGGCGGCCGTGTCGCTGGGCGGCTACTTCTCCACCGGTCATCTGTACGAAGCGCTCTTCGAGAACTGGGAGAGCGAGTTCCTGCAGATGGCGGCGTTCGTCGTGCTCACGGGACTGCTCGTGCAGAAAGGGTCGCCCGAGTCACGCCGGTTCAACGTGACCGAGCCGTTCGATGCCGAGCCTCGCGATCACCGGCACGACCCCGACGTGCCGTGGCCCGTCCGCCGTGGTGGCTGGGTGCTGACCCTCTACGAGAACTCGCTGAGCCTCGCCTTCGCCCTGCTCTTCGTGTGCTCGTGGGTCGGCCATCTGCTCGGCGGGTTCGCAGCGTTCCGTGAGGAAGCCCTGACGCATGGGCAGCCGGTGCCGGAGCTCTGGTCCTATCTCTGGTCGTCGCGCCTGTGGTTCGAGTCGTTCCAGAACTGGCAGAGCGAGTTCCTGTCGATCGCGGCGATGGTGTGGTTCTCGGTGTACCTGCGCCAGCGAGGGTCGCCGGAGTCCAAGGCCGTACACGCCGCACACAGCGAGCATGATTGAGGTCGGGAACCGGGAACCGGGAACCGGGAGCCGGCATACCGGCATACCGGCGTACCGGAATACGGGAATACGTGTAGCCGTCGGACTTTGTCCGACGGTCAGTGATGGCTGTCGTCAGAATGCCGTTTCCCGTCATTCGTGGGCGCTCTCCCGGTTCCCGTAGCCCGGTTCCCATTTCCCGTCATTCGTCGTTCGTCGTTCGTCGTTCGTCGTGCGGTACGCTGCGGCGCATGCATCGTCGTTGCGT
>DATJTM010000748.1:0-3784 GCA_035503395.1 Luteitalea sp. | reverse complement strand
TTCGTCCTGCGAGAGGATCTTGCTCACGCGCGCGCTCCGCTCGCCGCCGCCTCAGCGGTGCGCGGCTCCGGCTTGGCCAGGCGCGCGTTCAGGCTCGTGCGGAGGCGCGACAGCGCCAGCGACCGCAGCTGCGACACGCGCGACTCGCAGACGCCGATGACCGCGCCGATTTCGGCCATGGTCATCTCTTCCTCGTAGTAGAGCGCGAGAATCTGCCGCTCACGCTCCGGCAGTTCCATGATCGCCTTGGCGAGCAGCGCGCGGAGTTCCTTGCGCTCGAGCTGGGCGTCGGGACCTTCATCGACGTCGATGCAGAGTTCGAGCAACGGCTGGCCGTCCTCGCCCGTCGCGTCGAGCTGCCGGATGGCGCCGACGTCGAGCGTGCGCACCTGGTCGATCGCCTTGCCGTATTCGGTCGGCGACATCGACATGCTGCCGGCGACCTCGTCTTCGGTCGGCTCGCGCTTCAGTTCGGCTCGCAGCTTGGCCACGGCGCCGTCGAGTTCACGACGCATGCGGCGCAGCGAGCGCGGCGCCCAGTCCAGGTCGCGCAGCGCGTCGAGCATGGCGCCCTGCACGCGGCGACGCGCGAAGGCGTCGAAGGGCACGCCGGTCGACGGCTTGTAGCGGCCGGCGGCGTCGATCAGCCCCATCACGCCGACGCTGATGAGGTCGGTCATCTCGACCTGCGACGGCAGGCGCTGGGCCAGCCGGTGCGCCATGGCCTTCACGAGGCCGACGTGGGCGATCACGAGCTGGTCACGATCCATGTAGCTCGCCTGAGGGGTCAGTACCGGCACGGGCTTCTCTCCAGTTCCGCGTTTGCTGGCGCGGGCGTTCATGCGTGCACCGTGGGCAGCTGCCCGAGGAGACACGCGGCAATCATGTCGGGGTCGGCATCGACGAGGTCTTCGGGCACGCGCTGGCCCAGGCCCATCAACGACACGCGCGCGTCGCGCTGCCGGAGGGCGCGGACGAGCGGCATGATCGTCTCGGCTTCGTCGACCTTCGAGATGACGACGCGGTCGGCGCCGGCCATCGCGAAACGATCCCAGATACGGTCGAAATCACGCGGCGTGGTCGAGGCCGGCACCACCAGGTGCATCCGCACCTGCGGCAGCGCGCCCAAGGCCGCGAAGAACGCGCCGGCTTCTTCGTTGGCCGGCGACAGGCCTGGCGTATCGACCAGCACCGGCAGCCGGCTGGTGGCGACCGCCGAGGTCACCTCCTCGGGCGTCCGGGCGATCACGAACGGGCTGCCGATGATGTCGGCGTACAGGCGCAGCTGCTCGACGGCGCCCACGCGGTAGCCGTCGGCCGCCACGAGGCGGAAGCGACGCTCGCCCCGGGCCCGCGCCTGTGCGGCAATCTTGGCGATGGTCGTCGTCTTGCCGACCCCCGGGGGGCCGATGAAGACGTTGACCTGCCCAATCGCCGTGTCGCGGCACGACAGCGCCTCGACACAGGTAGCCAGCGCCTGCTTCAGCTGGCCCTGCGAGATGTCGCGACGACGCTCGGCCGGCACCTCGTCGACCACGGCCTCGGCGAGGTCTCGGTCGAGGCCGGTCGCGATGAGGCGGGCGACCAGGCTGTCGGTGACGGGCGTGCGCGCCACGGTGGGCGCCGGCTGTGCGGCTTCCGCACGGGCCTCGGTAGCCGATCGTCGGTTCTCCGACACACCGGCAGGGGCGAATGCCGAGAGTTCGACTTCCCGGCCGCCCAGCCACCCGCGCCAGCCGGCGGCGGGAACCAGACGAGTGCCCAGGACGAGGGCCGACGGACCGAGGGCCGCTCGGGCCTCGGCGAGGGCTTCACGCACGCTGGAACTGCGAAAACGCTGAGGATTCATGGCGTCAATCGAGTACGGCTACCGGTGCGACCTTCACGTGAGCGGGGACCTCGCTGTGCGAGAGCACCCCCATCTGCGGCAGCACCCGGGTGAACAGTCGCCACAGGTGCGGTCGCAACGCTGGTGAACACAGAAGCACGGGCTGTGCCACGGCCGTTTCGAGCGCGCGCGCGATGCGCGTCGCCATGTGCTGGGCGTCGGTCGGGTCGATGGCGAGCACCACGCCCTGCTCGGTCCGGACCACCGCCTGCATCAGCCGCTCCTCGAGCGACGGCGCCAGATTGATGGTCGGCAACTCGCCCTGCTCGGTCTGGTGCTGGCGGCAAATCGCCCGTCCCAGGGCCTGTCGGACCGTCTCGTTGAGCAGATCGGGGTCCTTGGTGGAGCCGGCCGCGTCGGCCAGGGCCTCGAGGATCGTCGTGAGGTCCTTGACCGGCACGCGCTCGCGCAGGAGCTGGCGGAGCACCCGCTGGATGTCGCCGAGGCCGAGCAGCTTCGGCACGAGGTCGTCGACCAGGCGAGGTGACGACTGGGCGACACGGTCGACCATGTCCTTCGTATGCTGGCGGGTCAGCAGATCCGGCAGGAACGAGCGGATGATCTCCGACAGGTGGGTCGACAGGGCGGTCGTCGGGTCGACCACCGTATAGCCGGCCGCGGTGGCGGTGTCGCGCTGCTCGACGCGGATCCAGAGGGCCGGCAGGCCGAACGCCGGTTCGCGGGCGGTGGTGCCCTCGATCTGGCTGGTGGCAGTGCCCGGGTTGATGGCCAGCAGCCGGTCCGGCATCAGCTCGGCGCGCGCGACTTCCACGCCCTTCACGAGCAGCGCATAGGTCCGGGGGCCGAGCTGGAGGTTGTCGGCCACGTGCACCGGCGGCACGATCATCCCGGTCTCGGTCGCAATCTGCCGGCGGATGGCCTTGACGCGCTGGAGCAGCGTGCCGCCCTGCCGTTCGTCGACCAGCGAAATCAGCGCGTAGCCGACCTCGACGCTCAGCGGGTCGACCGAGGCCAGCGTCTCGACCGTCGGCTCCGACGTCGCCGGCGCCACACCCGGCTCCACGCCCCCCTCGCCATCGTCGACCGTCGTCGGCTGCCGGTTGACGTAGGCCGCGACGCCGAAGACTGCCGCGACGAGAAAGAAGGCGAACTTGGGCAGGCCCGGGACGAGACCCATGGCGAACAGCACCACGGCGCCGATCGCCAGCGGCTGCATCTTGCTCAGCAACTGCTGGGCGACGTCTTCGCCGAGCGACGACTCCGAGGAGGCGCGCGTCGTGATGAGGCCGCCCGCCATCGAGACGAGCAGCGCCGGGATCGCCGTGACCAGGCCCTCGCCCACCGTCAGGATGGTGAAGGTGGTGGCTGCCTCGCCGATCTCCATGTCGAACTGCATCACGCCGATGACCAGGCCCGCGATGATGTTGACGCCGGTGATCAGCAGGGCCGCCAGCGAGTCGCGCTGAGTGAAGCGGATGGCGCCGTCCATGGCGCCGTAGAACTCCGATTCCTTGCGGACGTTGTCGCGGCGCCGCTTGGCTTCCTTCTCGTCGATGGTGCCGGCGTTGAGGTCGGCGTCGATCGACATCTGCTTGCCCGGCATCGCGTCGAGGGTGAACCGCGCCGTGACTTCCGAGATGCGGACCGCACCGTGGTTGATGACCACGTACTGGATCGCGACGAGCACCAGGAACACGACGACGCCGACCACGAAGTTGCCGCCAACGACGAACTGACCGAAGGCCTCGATGACGTGCCCGGCGGCGTCCACACCCTCGTTGCCGTGCAGCAGGATGAGGCGGGTCCCAGCGACGTTGAGCGACAGGCGCAGCAGCGTCAGCAGGAGGAGCAGCGACGGGAAGACCGAGAACTCGATCGGGTCCTTGACGTAGACCGCCGTCAGCAGCAGGACGACCGACAGGGCGATGTCGATCG
>DATJTM010000747.1:0-2528 GCA_035503395.1 Luteitalea sp. | reverse complement strand
CGTCCCCGAGGGATGGGCGTCCGTCGCCGTCGGCACGACCGTGCCGATGCCGGCGGCCATCGACGCCCTCCGGGCCGGCGACCGTCGACCGGTCCTGCTCCACTTCGTCGACCCGAGTTGTCCGTGTTCGCGCTTCAACGTCGACCACGTCCGCGACCTCATTCGCACCCACGGTCATGCCGTCAGGTTCATCGCGGTGCTGACCCAGGGCGACGCGCGCGCGATGGTCGCGGGGTACGACGGGCTCGGCCTCGAGATTCCGTACTACGTGGACGACGGGCGCCTTGCCGCGAGCGTGGGCGCCTATTCGACACCTCAGGCCGCCCTCCTCGACGGCGCCGGCCGCCTGGCCTACCGCGGCAACTACAACACGTCGCGCTATTGCCGTGACCGCCAGACCGAATTCGCGCGACTGGCGATCGAAGACCTCCTGGGCGGCACGGCCGCACGCGCCTTCCCGGCCACCGCGCTGCAGTCCTGGGGCTGCCCGCTGCGCCATCCACGGCGTGGGCCGACGGACGGCACGACGTGAGCGCCGACGTGACGCCACATCCGGCGAGGATGCCACGCACCGGCCCGTGGGCCGAGCGCGTGATGCAACCGATCTACGACGAAGGCGACCGCTACACGCGGTACTTCGTCCTGTTCCACTTCCTCGTCGGACTCGGACTGGCGCCGTTCTACGACACCTGGCTGATGGCCAGCGTCGCCGGCGGCCTCGCAGCCGCGATGTTCCTCGCGTCGGCCTGGCTGGCGCCCGGCACGCTGGTGACACGCTTCGTGGCCGGCATTTCGTTGCAGGCCTTCGTCGCGCTGCACATCTACCAGTTGCATGGCCTGCCGGAGATGCATTTTTTCTTCTTCTCCGCGTTCACCATGCTGATCGCCTACCAGGACTGGCGCGCGCCCTGGCCGGGGCGTTCCTGATCATCGGGCAGCACATCGGCTTCGCGATTCTCGAGAATGCCGGCGTCGAGATGAACTACTTCGATGGCCCGGTCGGCTTCTGGAAGCTGTTCTTCCACTTCGGCATCGCACTGCTGCACGTCGGCGTGTGCAGCCACTGGGCCTCGCGGCTCCGTCGCGACACGCTGCGTGAAGCGTGGGACCAGCAGCAACTCGACCTGGCGCGCCAGCGGGCCGAAGCCGGCGTCCTCGCCAAGAGCGCGTTCCTCGCGACGATGAGTCACGAGATTCGCACGCCGATGAACGGCGTGCTCGGCACACTCGCCCTGCTCCAACGCACCGCCCTCGACGACCAACAGCGCGAATATCTGCAGATTGCCCGCCGGTCGGGCGACGGCCTGCTCGCCGTGATCGACGACGTCCTCGACTACTCGAAGCTCGAGGCCGGACGCATGATCGCCGACGACCTGCCGTTCTCGCTCGAGGCGCTGCTCACCGAGGTGCACGCGCTGCTGCTGCCCCAGGCGCGCGAGAAGGGACTGACGCTGACGGCCGCCACGTCCGGCGGTGTGCCTGCGGTGCTGCAGGGCGACCTCCGTCGTCTCCGCCAGATCCTCCTGAACCTGACCGGCAACGCGCTCAAGTTCACGGCCACCGGATTCGTCCGTCTCGACGCCGCCGTCAGCCTCACGGACGACACGACCGGCACGCTGCGGCTCAGCGTCGCCGACTCCGGCATCGGTATCGCGCCCGACGTGCTGCCGCGGCTGTTCACGGAATTCACGCAGGCCGACGAATCGACCACCCGACGATTCGGCGGCACCGGCCTCGGCCTCGCGATCTGCCGTCGGCTGTCGCGGCTGCTTGGCGGCGACATCAGCGTGACCAGTACGCCCGGCGTCGGCACGACCTTCGTCGTCGAGGTCCCGACGCGACGTGCGACCGCCGGCGTCACATCCGCGCCGACGACCGACCTCCTTCCGGTCGAGGAGGGGCGAGCCCGTGTGCTGCTGGTGGAGGACAACCCCGTCAATCAGCTGGTCGCGCTCCGGCTCCTGCAGCACGAGGGCTGCGATGTCGCGCTGGCCGCCAACGGCGACGAGGCGGTGGCCGCCGTCGCCGCCGGCACCTTCGACGTGGTGCTGATGGACTGCCACATGCCGGTCATGGACGGCTTCGAGGCCACGCGGCGCATCCGCGCCGCCGAGGGGCAGGGCGATCCCCTCCGCATCGTGGCGCTGACGGCGAGTGTGCTCGACGCCGATCGCCAGCGGTGCCTCGACGCCGGCATGGACGCCGTGCTCGCCAAGCCGATCCAGCCAGACGCGCTGGCCCGCACCGTTCTTCAGGCGCGTCGGGCACGCGCCGGGAGCGACG
This sequence comes from Luteitalea sp., assembly GCA_035503395.1. Lineage (GTDB taxonomy): Bacteria > Acidobacteriota > Vicinamibacteria > Vicinamibacterales > Vicinamibacteraceae > Luteitalea. Next base: position 245 of record DATJTM010000747.1, on the reverse strand, counting down.
CAGCGTAGGAACGGGAACCGGGGACCGGGGACCGGCAACCGGCAACCGGCAACCGACGGACGATGACGCGGCACGAATGACGGCCTTCGTCTATCGGCCTTCGGCCTTCGATCGGTTGGGCGTCGATCTCCACCCGCACACAGGTAGGGCCGCTTGTCCCAAGCCGGCCCACACGTCGAATCGCTGCACCCACATGCCTGGTAGGGCCGGCTCGCCGAGCCGGCCGCGTCGTCCGCGTCGGCGAC
>DATJTM010000746.1:0-2824 GCA_035503395.1 Luteitalea sp. | reverse complement strand
CTTCGAACCCCTCTTCGACTGGAACCTGCTGCAGAAGGTGCTCAACAGCGCCTCGTTCCTGCGGCGCGAGGTGCTGCCGCGGCGCGACGCGGTTCTCGCCATCGCGCAGGAGATCGAGGAACTCAACGACACCAACCTCGCCATCCAGCGCGCGAGCGAAACGCGTCGTCAGCAGGCATTCCGGGACGATCTCCGGCGCCTGCTCTGGCAGAGCATGCTGGCCGGCGTCCTCGTGTCGCTGGCCGCAGTGCTCCGCTTGCGCGTCGCCGAACAGCGGTCCGAACAACAGCGCGAGCGCGCCGAGCAGGCCGAGGAGCACATGCGGCAGCTGTCGCATGGCCTCGTCTCGACCCAGGAAGAAGAGCGCCGGAAGCTGTCGCGCGAGCTGCACGATCACGTCGGGCAGATGTTGACCGCCCTGCGCATGGCGCTCGGGCGCGCCGAGCGCGTGCCGTCGACGCTTCCGCGCGCCGCGGCCCTGACCGACGCGCGTGAAATCGCCGAGGAACTGCTGCAGACCGTGCGTGACCTCTCGCTTGGCCTCCGACCGAGCATGCTCGACGACTTCGGTCTCGGGCCGGCGCTCGAGTGGCTCGTGCGCGACTTCCAGCGCCGCGCCGGTATCGACGTCCGTCTGACCGTGGCCGGACCGGTCTCCGGTCTCACCGATGCGACCCGGACGTGCATCTACCGTGTCGTGCAGGAAGCGCTCACCAACTGCGCGCGACATGCGGCTGCAGCCCGCATCGACATCGACGTGCGCTACGTCGATCGCGACGTGGTCGTCACGGTCCACGACGATGGGCGCGGCATGCAGGCCGATTCGCGTCGCGGCCGCGGCCTGGGCCTGACCGGCATCGAGGAGCGGGCCCGCGAACTCGGCGGCGATCTGCAGGTCAAGTCGACGCCAGGCAAGGGGACGACGCTGATCGTGCGGGTGCCGGTGCCGCCAGCGAGCGAGGAGGCGTCCGGTGCGGTTGCTGCTGGCTGACGACCACGCGATCGTCCGTCGCGGCATGCGCGCGCTGCTCGAGGCACAGCCCACCTTCGACGTGGTGGCCGAAGCGGCCGATGGCGTCGAAGCCGTGGCGATGTGCGAGCAGCACAAGCCTGACGTCGCCGTCCTCGACGTGGCGATGCCGCGCCTGTCAGGAATCGACGTCGCCGAGCGGGTGCGGCGGATGGAAGGTGCGCCGCGCGTCGTCATGCTCAGCATGCATGCCGACGAGTCGTACGTGCTGCGAGCCCTGCAGGCCGGCGCCCAGGCGTATCTCCTCAAGGACGCGACCGACGAGGATCTCGTGCCGGCGATTCGGGCCGTCAATTCCGGCCGGCGCTACTTCAGCTCCGCAGTCAGCGGGCTGCTGGCCGAGGAGTTCGTCACCCAGTTGCAGCGGCGGGGCCTCACCGATTCCTATGCCCTGCTCACCGACCGCGAAAAAGAGGTCCTCCTGCTGCTGGCCCACGGCCGCAGCAACAAGGAGGTCGCCTCGCTGCTCGACGTCGGCGTGTCGACCGTCGAGACCCACCGCGGCAACCTGATGCAGAAGCTGGATCTGCACGGCACGGCGGACATCGTGCTGTACGCTGTGCGCAAGCGGCTCATCCAGTGAGCCGCTGACATTCGAGGAGTTCCTGACGGTGATTCACCGCGCGACCCGCGTGGTCGGAGAGTATGCGCTGCTCGTGGGCCTGCCGGTGCTCGGTGTGCTGGCGGCGTTGCAATACGGTGTGTCGCTCACCGCGCCTGCGGCGGCGGCGACGGCGACCAGCCACGCGGCCGCGGCCATCGGTGCGCCGAGCCTGCCGTGGCTGCTGATGTCGGTGGCCGTGCTCGTGATCTGCGCGCGGCTCGCCGGCGTGGCGGCGCGCCTGATCGGACAACCGCAGGTGATGGGCGAGATGGCGATGGGCATCGCGCTCGGCCCGTCCCTCCTCGGATGGCTCGCGCCCGGCGTGTCGGCCACGCTCTTCCCGGCCGCCAATCACGCCCACCTGAATACGCTGAGCCAGCTCGGACTGCTGCTGTTCATGTTCCTGGTCGGCCTGGAGTTCGACCTCAAGCGGCTCCGGCACCTCGGTCATACCGCCGTGCTCGCCAGTCACGCCAGCATCACATTGCCGATGCTGCTGGGCGTGCTCCTCGCCATCTACCTCTATCCGCGCCTGTCCTCGTCGGATGTCGCCTTTCACGAGTTCGCGCTGTTCATGGGCACCGCGATGAGCGTGACGGCGTTCCCGGTCCTGGCCCGCATCCTTCGGGAACGGCGCCTGAGTGACACCACCATCGGCACCGTCGCGCTCGCCTGTGCCGCCGTCGACGACGTGACGGCCTGGTGTCTCCTGGCCGGCATCGTCGCGCTCGTGCGCGCGTCGCAACACGCCCTGTCCATCCCGATGATGCTGGTGGGCCTCGCCGTCTTCGTCATGGCGATCGCCGCGTTGCGACGGTGGGGTCTCGGCGTGTTTCTCTCCAGCTTCGGCAAACGTGGCCATCTCTCCGAGGACATGCTCGCGATGCTGCTGGCCGTCGTGATGATCGCGTCGGTGACGACCGAGTGGCTTGGCCTCCACCTCCTGTTCGGCGCGTTCTTCATCGGCGTGATGCTGCCCAAGAACGACGCGATGGTGCATGCCATCACCGAACGGTTCGAGCTCGTGGCCACGACGCTGCTGTTGCCGATCTTCTTTGCCTACACCGGCCTGCGTACTGAAATCGGCCTGGTCGTGGGCGGCCAGATGTGGTTCTACTGCGGCGTGATCCTCGTGCTGGCCATCGTCGGCAAGCTGTTCGGATCGTCGTTCGCCGCGTGGATGTCGGGCC
>DATJTM010000745.1:0-6822 GCA_035503395.1 Luteitalea sp. | reverse complement strand
GGTCTTCGACTACACGGTGCTCGACCTCGCTCTGATGGGCCGGTATGCGCACCTCGGGCCGTTCGGCTTCGAGACCGCTGCCGATCTGCTGGCGGTGCGCCATGCCCTCGCCGCAACCGGCACCGACGATCTCGAGGACCGTCACTTCGACACGCTCAGTGGCGGTGAAAAGCAGCGCGTGGTCATCGCCAGCGCGCTGGCGCAGTTCGAGGACGACGACGCCGGCGACGCGCGGCTGCTGATCCTCGATGAGCCCACCGCGGCCCTCGACCTGCACTACCAGCTCGAGGTCGCCCAGTTGCTGCGCCATCTCGCGGAGGCGCGAGGCCTGACGCTCCTGGTCAGCACGCACGACCTCCAGTTCGCATGGCAGATCTGCGACCGCGTGGTGCTGCTGCAACGCGGGCGGGTGCTAGCCGACGGGCCGACCGTCGACACGCTCACGCCCGCGCATCTGCAGACGTTGTACGGCGTGCAGGTCGACCGCATGACCCACGACGATGGCTCGGTGTCGCTGGTGCCGGTGTCGCTCGTCGGACGAGGTCGGCGCGGTGGCGACGCGTCGACTGACGGGGCGCGTCGATGAGCACGACCGCCGCCGACACCGGACGCCGGCACATCGCGAACGGCGACGCGGCGAGATCGCAAGCCGGTCGCGCGGCCGCCCATCGACGGTGGCGCGCGTGGCGCACGTACCTCTTCTTCGGCGCGGTACTGCTGGCGACGCTCGTCGTGGCGCCGCTCGTCGGCTCGACGCACATCGATCTGCGGGCCGTGCTCGATCGCTCGCGTCCGTTCGAAGGCAACCTCGACGCGCAGATCTTCTTCATCGCGCGACTGCCACGCGTGCTGGCCGCAGGCCTCGTCGGTGCCACGCTCGCGGTGGCTGGCGTCGTGATGCAGGCGCTGCTGCGCAATCCGCTGGCAACGCCGTTCACGCTCGGCGTCTCGTCGGGATCGGCGCTGGGCGCGATGCTCGCGATCACGTTCCTGCCGACGTGGACGTCGGGCGCCGTCACCTCGGTGCCGTTGGCCAGCCTGGCCGGATCCCTTGGCGCCGTCGCCATCGTCTATGCCCTCGCGCAGGTCCGTCACCGGGGCTTCTCGACCGACGTGCTGCTGCTGGCCGGCGTCACGCTGAACGCGTTCTTCTCGGCGCTGATCCTTCTGGTGCAGTACCTGTCGGACTTCACGCAGACGATGCGCACGCTGCGCTGGCTGATGGGCGATCTCGACGTGGCTGGCTACGCGCCGCTGGCCGTCGCCACACTATTGTTGTTGCCAGCCATGGCGATCTTCGCGTGGCTGCCGCGCAGCCTCGACGCGCTCGCGCTCGGCGCCGAACACGCCGGCTCGCGCGGGGTGCCGGTGGTGGCCGTGCAGCGGTTCGCGTTCTTCGCCTCGTCGCTGGCCACCGGCGTCGCCGTGTCGCTGGCCGGCCCGATCGGGTTTGTCGGCATCATCGTGCCGCACCTGGTGCGGCTGCTCGTGGGTGCAGACCATCGACTGGTGATGCCGTCGGCCGCCCTCTTCGGCGCCGCGTTCCTGATCGGCTGCGACGCGATCGCCCGCATCGTCATCGCGCCGGTCGAACTGCCGGTCGGCGTGGTGACGGCCGTGCTCGGTGGTCCGTTCTTTCTGTGGCTCTTGATTCGACGGCCGTAGGGTCGGCCTTCGTGACAGACGACGGCAGTCGGCGGTCGGCGAGTCGGCAGTGGTCCGAGGTCGTTTCGTTGCGCCGCTGCGTCGTTCGTCGTTCGTCGTTCGTCGTTTGGAGTGTGACGGTAGGGGCGCCTCTCTGAGGCGCCCGCAAAGGTCCGTAGGGCCGCGTTGGGACCCGACTTCGCCTCACGGCTTCGTCGCGCCTTGCAAGGGGCCCTACCTGGAGTTCACCTGTCGTTCGTTTGCGAGTGTGATGGCAGGGCGGGCTTCGGCATCGGAACCACGACGGCGGTCGGCGAGTCGGCAGTGGTCCGAGGTCGTCGCGCCGTTGGTCATTCGTCGTTCGTCGTTCGTCGTTCGTCGTTCGTCGTTTGAAGTGTGACGGTAGGGGCGCCTCACTGAGGCGCCCGCAAAGGTCCGTAGGGCCGCGTTGGGACAACGGGCCCTACCTATCGAAGCTTTATGCAGACTCTGACTCGTCGCACGTTCACGTGCCAGGCGGTGCTCGCGCTCGTTCTGTTGTCGTCGGCCGCATGCGGTCGTCGCGAAGAGCCGACGAAGGCGGAGCCGACCGTTGCCGGGCCGCGCGTGGTGTCGCTGGTACCCGCCGTCACCGAGATGTTGTTCGCGGTCGGCGCTGGGCCGCAGGTGGTGGGCGTGAGCACGTTCGACAAGATTCCGGCGGAAGTCAGCCGCCTGCCGCGGGTCGGCGCGCTGCTCGATCCCGACGTCGAGCGCATCCTCTCGCTGAAGCCCGACCTGGTCGTGACCTACGGCTCGCAAACGGCGCTCCATGCGCAGTTGTCGAAGGTCGGCATCGCGATGCTGAACTACCGGCATGGCGGCATCGGCGACATGCTGGCGACGATCGAGGAGGTGGGTGAGAGGACCGGACACGCGGCGAACGGACGCGAAGTCGCGCAGGCGCTGCGTGCCCGGCTGACGAGCGTGCGCATGCGCGTCGAGCAGCGGCCGCGATCGAAGGCGGTGCTCGTCTTCGGTCGCGAACCGGGCACGGTGCGTCAGATCTGGGCCAGTGGTGGCGTCGGCTTCCTGCACGAGATCCTCGACGTGGCAGGCGCCGACAACGTGTTCGCCGACATCGAACGCGAAAGCGTGCAGGTGTCGACCGAACTGCTCCTCGCCCGCAAGCCCGAGGTCATCGTCGAACTGGAAGGGCAACCACGGCCGACGGAGAACCCGTCGCCGTGGCTCACGCTGCCGGGACTGCCCGCGGTGAAGTCGAACCGCATCCTGACGATGCAGGGCGAGATGTTCGTGGTGCCGGGCCCGCGCCTGGGCGAGGCGGCCGAAGCCCTCGCGAAGGCGCTGCACCCGGACGCGTTCCGCTGATACGGGTGGGGGGGGGAATGCGGCGCGGGAATGGCGAGGGCCAGGACTTCCACAGGTAGGGACGGCTCGGCGAGCCGTCCGATCTCCGTGACCTTTCGGACGCGCCGGCGGCGCGTCCCTACCGAATACATACCCAGCGCCGTCAGCGCTGGCCGATGTCCTTCTAACTCGCTGGCGTTTCTTCGCCGACGAAGACGACGTCGACCGGGTTCGGGATGAGCCCCTTCTCATGCGCTTCGCCCATGAAGCGACGAACGGCCTCACGACCGCGCTCGCCGTAGTCGAGCGTCAACTGGTTCACGTACATGCCGACGAACTTGTCGGTGCGCTCGACGTCGAGGCCGCGTCCGTAGGTGATCGCGTACGCGACGGCGTCCTCGCGGTTGTTCAGGGCGTGCGCGATGCTGTCGTGCAGGATCTGCGACACGCGCAGCATCATCTCCGGCCCGAGGTCGCGACGGATGACGTTGCCGCCCAGCGGCAGCGGCAGGCCGCCGGTCCGCTCGAACCACCACTCCCCGAGGTCGACGAGCTTGTGCAGGCCTTCGTCGGCGTAGGTCAGCTGGCCCTCGTGAATCAGCAGGCCGGCTTCCACCTTGCCGTCGCGCACGGCTTCGAGGATCTCGTCGAACGGCATCACGACGTAGGACAGCCCCGGCTGGTACATCTGCAGCGCCAGCCAGGCCGACGTCAGCAACCCCGGGATGGCCACCGTCACGCCGTCGAGCGCGCGCGGGCCGTCCTGACGCACCACGACCATGGGGCCGTAGTTGTCGCCCATGCTCGCGCCGTGCGGCAGCAGGGCGTACTTGTCGGACAGGTGCGCGTACGCATGGAAGGAGACCGCGCTCACCTCGTACCGCCCCTTGAAGGCTTCCTGGTTCAGGGTCTCGATGTCGGACAGGACCTGGTCGACCTCGATGTCGCCGGTCTGCACGGCGCCGGAGGCCAGCCCATAGAACATGAAGGCATCGTCGGAATCGGGGCTGTGGGCTACGGTGATTCGCATAACCGCACGATCATAGCGTTCGGGACGGGAACCGGGAACCGGGAACCGGAAGTCGAAAGTCAGAAGTCGAAAGTCCGAAGTCAGAAGACGGCAGTTCCCAATCGACGGACGCGGGTAGGCTGTAGGCCGAAGCCCGCAGGCTGACGGTGGGCCGCGAGCGGTCGGCGGTCGGCGGTCGGCCAGTTGGCAGTGGCAGGTAGGCCGTAGGCTGAAGCCTGTAGGCCGCGGCCAGTGTTTGACATACTCACGGGATGTCGCGGCGTGGCTGGTCCGGGATGTCCCGCGAGACGCGCTTGTTGGCCGCGACGATCGCCGTGTCGCTCGCGGTCCTGCTGGTGCTGTCGCGGTTCCGCTTCCCCGCCACGGCTCCTGCCGGTGGCGACGCGACGGCGCAGCCCCTCGCCCGCCTGGCCGCGCGGGCCGTCTTCGACGACCTTTCGCTCGCGATCCGGGAACTCACGCAGCGCGTCGAGGGTTCATTGCTCGTCGTCCGTCTGCGGCCCGCGTCGACCAGCGGCGTGCCTGCCCCCCTCTCGAACCTCGCCGTTGGCCAGGCAGGGCCCGCGACGCAGGAACGCTTCGCCGCGGCGCTTCGCGTCCGTGACGACCTGGCCCTCGTGGCCGCTCACCCTTCCGTCACTGTCGACGCCATCGTCGGCACCTCCGGCACTCCGACGATCGTGGGACGCGATCCGATCCGGGGCCTGCTCCTCGTTCGGGTGCCGGCCGCCCCCGCGCCGGTCCTGAACGTGCGAGACGGCGCACAGCCACTCGGCGCACCCGGTTACATCGCGGTCGCGGAGGCGAGTCGGTCCGGCCCCTCGCTGCGTCCCGTGTATGTCGGGCGCAGTGAGCCGACCAGCGACCCGCGATGGAGCGGCGGGGCCTTCACGACCGGACGCAGCACCATGTCCGACGCCGGCGCGCCGGTCTTCACGCTGGACGGTCGCCTGGCGGGCATCCTGATGTCGACGGACGTCGAGCCGGTGCTCGTCCCCGCGCAGGCCGTGCTCGCCGTCGTGGACACCCTCCTCCGCGGCGGAATGCCGCCGGTGGGCGATCTCGGGGTGACGGCACAGCCGCTCGACGAAGCGCTGCGCGCCGCGACGGGGGCGACCCAGGGCGCGGCGATCGTGGCCGTCGATCCTGACGGGCCAGCCGCAGCCCTCGAACCCGGCGACGTCGTCACCGCCGTCGACACCGAGCCGGTCGCCACCGCCGCAGCGCTGCTGGTGCGCGTGGCGCGGACCGCACCCGGCACGACGCTCTCGCTGTCCGTGCGTCGAGGCGGCCGCACTGAAACCGTGCGCACCGTCGTGAGAGCCGCGCCATCGGCGGCGCCGGCACAGGCGACACCAGCCTCGGCGCAATCACCGCCAACGCTCGGGGTCGTGCTCCGGCGAGTCGACGGCTCCGGCAGCGTGGTCGCGCGCATCACGCCGGGCAGCCGCGCCGACGACGCCGGGCTGCGCGTCGGCGACGTCGTCATCGCGATGGGTCAGCAGCGGACCCCGACGTCCGAGCAGATCGCCGACGCCTTCGCTGCGCTGGCGCAGGGCGGCACGCTGTTCCTGTCGATCGAGCGCGACGGCGAGCCGCGCCTCGTGGTCCTCCGGCGATGACGCCGCACGACGAGTGGCGCGAGATCGGTGGCCGCGATGCACTCGACGCGGCCTTTCCGCAGCAGCCGCGTCACGGCGGCGGATGGTGGCAGCCCCTCCGCAAGCGTGCCGCGCTGGGACTGGCGCCAACCCTGGCACCGGCCGTGCTCTTCGTGCCGATCGGCATGGTGCTCGGCCCGTCCGCGACGAACGTGCTCGCGCCGTCGGTCCTGTCGGCGCTCGATGCGGCCGTCGCCGTCGCGCTCGCCGTGCTCGGCGTGTTCGTCGGCCTCGCCCTCGATCTCCGCAGCACCCGTGACCGTCGCCTGTTTGCCGCCGGCGCCGTCGAGGCGGCGGTCACGATCCTGATTGTCGCCGCGGCATTTCTCCTGCTGTTGCGTGCCTGGCAGATGCCGCTCGGCCTCCCCGCTGCCCTGGTGGCGATGGTGCTCGGCCTGTGCGCCGCGGCATCGTCTGCAGGCGGAGGCGACGAGTCGTCACCCATCCATGCCGTTGCCGTGCGCATTGCCGATCTCGACGATGTGCTGCCGGTCGTGTTGAGCGGCGTGGTCATCACGATGCTGGGATCGCCGGGACAGATTCCGGTCTGGCTCGCCACTGGCTGGCTGTTCCGGACACTGATGTTGGGCATCGCGATCGGCACGGCCGGCTGGTTGCTGTTCGAGCGTGCGCACTCGCGCGCCGAGCGCAACGTCTTCATCGCCGGGACACTCGCGCTGATCGGCGGGACCTCGGCCTATCTGGGGCTCTCGCCGCTGCTCGCCGGACTGATGGCGGGACTGCTGTGGGTCTGGTTACCGGGGCAGGCCGACCGCGTCGTCCGCGAGGACCTGCAGCGCGTGCAGCATCCGCTCATCGTCGTGTTGCTGCTCGTCGCCGGTGCCTCGTGCGAGTTCTCGCGACAGGCGGTCTGGCTCAGTGGTCCGCTGATCCTCTTCCGGCTGACGGGCAAGCTGGCTGGTGGCTGGATCGCGACGCGCTTGCACGGCGTGGTGTCGGCCGGCGAACTTGGCAGCTACCTGATCGCACCCGGCCTGCTCGGCATCGCGATCGCGCTGCACCTGCTCCAGGTGCTGCGCACGCCCGGCATGACCGCGATCCTCACCGCGGTCGTCGTCGCCACGCTGGCCTCCGAGGCGCTCACGCTGGTGCTGTCGCCGGCAGCGAGCGAGGCGC
>DATJTM010000744.1:0-2168 GCA_035503395.1 Luteitalea sp. | reverse complement strand
CGCTGAGTTCGCGCAGCTTCCGACGCGCCTCCACGTCGTCGGCCTGTGCGTTGGGCGTGCCGACCTTCAGGCCGTTGAAGTAGGTGCCGCTCGGTTCGGTCGTCGTCGAGATCGCGTGCATCGTCGCGGTCGCGCCTTCGTCCACCGTGCTGCGCGGCGTCAATCCACCCGACCGCACCATCGTCGTGTCCATGTATGTCGCCGGGTGCAGGGCGTAGACGACGATGCCTTTGGGCTTGAGCGACTCGGCGAGATCCTTCGTGAAGAGCACCTGTGCCAGCTTGCTCTGGCCGTAGCCGCGGTTGCCGCTGTAGCCCTTCGTGATCATCACGTCGTCGAAGTCGATCGGTGATGCCGACAGCGACGACACGTTGACGATCCTCGGCGACTTGCCCTTCTCGAGACGCGGCAACAGGCGATGGGTGAGCAGAAAGCCCGAGAAGTAGTTCACCGCCATATGCATCTCGTGCCCGTCGACGCTGACCTTGCGGTCCGCTTCGCGCACGAAGACGCCGGCGTTGTTCACGAGCAGGTCGAGACGGTCGTAGTCGCGGAGGATGTCGTCGGCGAGCCGGCGCACCTCGGCGAGTGACGCGAAGTCGGCAGCGTAGAAGCGAGCCGACCCCTTGCCAGCCTTGGTGATCTCGTCGACCACCGCCTTGCCGCGCTCGGCGTTGCGGCCGTGGATGATGACGTGGGCCCCCTCGCCGGCCAGTCGACGCGCCACCTCCCGGCCAAGTCCGTCGGTGGAGCCCGTGACCAGGGCGATGCGCTGCCCGGCCGCCGGCCGGGCCGGCGCCTGCGCCCATACCGTGCTGGCACCGAGGACCGCAAACCCGACGGTGGCGAGGAACATGGAGAGGTGTCGCATGCGCCGGATCTTACGCGAGCACCCCGCCCGTGGCATCCTACCGACGCTCTACACTGCAACCGATGCCGATGCGCCGCCTGATTCTGTCGTCTCTGCTGATCCTCCTGTCGGTCGCGCCGGCGTGGGCGCAGCCGCTCCCGAAGGCGACCGAGGTGCGGTCACTCACCGGCAAGGTGTTGACCGCACCGAACCCGGTGCCGAATCAGCAAGAGCTCGAGGCGCGCCTGGAACGAGCGCTGTCCGTGTATTCGACAGCGCCGCCGGAGGCGATGATCACCATCGGCCGCAGCTATGCGTATCTGTGGCGCTACACGGAGGCGATCGACTGGTTCACGAAGGGCATCGCGAAATATCCCGATGACTCGCGGATGTACCGGCATCGCGGCCATCGGTACATCACGATCCGGAAGTTCGACATGGCGCGCGAGGATCTCGAACGCGCCGCGGCGTTGATGGACGGCCGGCCCGACCAGGTCGAGCCGGATCTCGCGCTCAACTCACCGCCAACGCCGCGCACGACCAACCAGTTCAACGTCTGGTATCACCTCGGGCTCGCGTACTACCTGCAGGGCACTTACGAACGCGCCGCCGACGCGTGGCGCGACTGCCTGCGCGTGTCGAAGAACGACGATGCAATCGTCGCCGCGACCGACTGGCTGTGGATGACGCTGATGCGGCTTGGGCGACGTGGTGAGGCTGCGCAATTGCTCGAGCGCATCACGCCGAAGATGGACATCCAGGAGAACACGGCGTATCACCGTCGCCTGCTGATGTACAAGGGTATGGAAAAGCCAGAGGCGCTGCTGGCCCCGGGCACGAACGATCCGACGACGATTGCGACGCAGGGATACGGCGTGGCGAACTATTACCTCGTGACCGGCGACATCGAGCGGGCGAAGACGCTGTTCGCACAGATCACGTCGGGCAGCGGCTGGAATGCGTTCGGCTATATCGCCGCGGAAGCCGACCTCGCGCGCATGTTGAAGCCGTAGGTCTTCGTCGGCGAAGCGGTCGCCGGCCTGGCCGGCCGGCGCCATTTGATGGGCACGTCGGGGACGTGCCCCTACCCGCGGGATCCAGAACGTCATCTGAGGTCGGCTCTGTCCGACCGACCCCGAATTGCGGCCGTCCGATCCCATTTCGTAGCCGACCGACTTGTCGGTCGGTTCCACGCGTTACGGCACTCCGGTCAGGCGCTTGCTGATGTCGCGCAACTGGCGTCGCGCGTCTGCGTCGCCTGCCTGCGCGTGCGGCGTGGCAACGGTCTTCTGCATGAAGTAGCTGCCCGACGGCGCGT
>DATJTM010000743.1:0-4933 GCA_035503395.1 Luteitalea sp. | reverse complement strand
GAGCGGGTCGCCTGCAGGCGGCTGTCCTCCTCGTCCTGCGCCACGAGCCTGGCACCAATCCACCGGGCGACGGCGATCTTGCCGACGATCCACGCGATGAGCAGCGCCGCGAAGAGCACCGGGAGCGCCGCGATCCCGACGACCGTCACGGCCAGCAGCGCGATGACCGGCACTGTCAGCACGAGCACCAGGACGCCCGCCATGAAGGTGCTCAGGGGGCGGGCCGAGATGGCTGCGGCACTGCTCGCAGTCGCCTGTGGGAACAGGAGATTGATCACCAACTGCACGAGCAGCACGATGGCGACGACCCACCACACCCACGCGAGGTCGGGCACGATCAGTCGACCGAGAATCAGGCCACGCGTGATCCACGGTGCCACGCTGCGCAGCTGATCGCCGATGAACGGGACGCCGATGATCACGTGCCCGCGTCCGGCCCGGAAGTCGGCCGGCGCGTCGAGCACGCCGCCCACGAGAATCAGCTCGCCGTCGACCGCAGCGCCCGGCTCCACCGTGAGCCTGCCCGCCACGACGACGAGCGTGCCCTGCACCGACGCGCCGCGCGCGAGCCGGACGTCGCCGAGGGTGGCCGAGAGATCACCACAGACGTGGCCCTCGACGAGGACATTGCCGTACACGGTCGCCGCATCGTCGACCGTGTCACCAGGTGCGATGGTGAAATCCTGGCCGATCCGGAACATCGGGTCGCGATGCCAGCCGTCGCAGGGGTGCGATGGATACTCGCTGGTCGCCTGTGGCGCCGCGGGCTCGGCCGGGAGTTCGGTCGACGGCGGATCCTGCTGGGCCGTGACGCCACGCCGCGCGCGAGGCGCGGTCGGAGCGGTCGGTGCGGGTGCGGCCTGCTCCTGGGATGGCGTTGCTGCCGGTGTCGCGCTGGCCGGCTGCGTGGTTGCCTCGGGCGACTGCGCCGTGGCCATCACCGGGACGCCGACGGTCGCAAGCACCGCAAGTGCTCCCGAGACCATCGCGCGCACCGCTCGTGCGTGGAGCCGCCCGGCTCCGAGAGATGGATGTGCCTTCATGTCTGCGATACCCCTCCCGGGGTCATGCGGCCCAGGGCCGCGAGACACGCTGCGCACGCCGTGCACAGCGCCACTGTCAACAGCAGCACGAGTTTCGCGATCGGCAGCACCACCCCTGACCAGGTGACCTGCACGACGCGCCCGACCGCTGAACCTGTCTCCGCCACGGCGCTGATCTGCGCCGTGACGCCCACCATCCATTCCGGCACCCACTGCGTCAGGTCGAGCACCAGCCTCGGCTCGAGCCAGGTGACGCCCGTCACGATGACCGCCAGGCACACCATCGCCGCGACCTGCGCCGGCCAACTCCACGTGAACCACGGGCGACCGTGGATCTGCGGTGTGACCGCCGCCATCACCCGCGGATGCAGCGACCGTGGTGCTCGTGGCAGCGGCAGCTGCCCCAGCGCCTCGTCGACCAGCCGCGTCAGTTCCTCCGGATGCATCGTCATGACAACCACCGCCGCAGGGCCAGGCGCCCGCGGTGCATGTCCGTCTTCACCTTGCCCACCGACACGCCGAGCGTGCGGGCGATGTCTTCGTAGCCGAGGTGCTCGAAGTGGAAGAGCACGATCGGCACGCGCTGATGCGGCGGCAACTCACGCAGCGCGGCTTCGAGCCTCGCCTGCCGCTCGGCGGCATCCAGTGCCGCGTCGGGCGGCTCGGCTGCCGACGTCGCCTCGAACGGCTGATCACCGACCTCACCGAGCTCGCTGAAGAATCGCCACCGGGCGCGATAGCGTTCGAGATGGTTCAAACACAGATTCGTGGCGACCGTCTTGAGCCAGCCGGGCGCCGTCGGCTGCCCGTGGATGTCGGCGAAACGCTCGTACGCGCGCAGGAACACGGTTTGTGCGACGTCTTCCGCGTCAGCGTCGTTGGCCAGCAGACGAACCGCCACGGCATAGACCATGTCCTGGTACTCACGCACGAACGCGTCGAACGCGGCTGCCCCTGGCGGGCCCGACGGGTCGCCACGAGCGGCCATGTACTTCACATACACGTTCTGCGAGGGAAAGTTTCAGGAGGGATCGGGGACCGGGAAGCGGGGACCGGGAACCGGGAACCGGGGACCGGGAACCGGGTACCGGGAACCGGGGACCGGGGATTCCAGTTTCAAAGGTCAGAGTGCAAAGTCTGACGTTCGACATATGAAGTTCGAAGGCCGAAGGCCGACCGACGAAGGCCGGCGTTACGCCTCCCCAGACGTAGCCGTCCGACTTGTCGGACGGAGGCGGAGGTCAGGCGATGCCCTGTATCCCGCGGATGGGGCACGTCCCCGACGTGGCCGTCAGATGACGCCAGCCAACCAGACTGGCGGGATCAGAACGCAATCCGCATCCCGCCGTTGAGGACGCGGCCATCCAGGGGCGCCCACGCCTCGACGGTCCAGCGGCCGTCCGGCTGGCGGGTCGGGCGGACGAGCGGATCGTGTCGCGTCTGGCGCACGTTGGCGAGGTTCTCGACGTTGGCGAACAGCCGCAGGCGACCGAAGCGGCGTTCGAACAGCCCGCCGAACAGGACGTAGCCGCGACTATGGGCGCGATACGGGTTGTCGTCGAGCGATTGCCGGCCCGTGTAGTACGCCTCGATGCCGGCTCGGCCCCAGTCCTCGCCTTCCACCATCGCATTCAGCGACACGGCGTGCCGGGGCGTGAGCGCGACGTCACGACGGACCAGATCGTCGACATCCCATTCGGTGGACCGCGTCCACGCGTGCGTGGCCATCGCTACGAACGCACCGCGCCGATACCGCGCGAGCAGCTCCGTGCCCCACGTTCGCGTCGGCGACGAGGCGTTCACCAGGGCCACGGATGTGCAGCCGTACGGCGCACAGGGAATCGTGAGTTGGGCAGACCGACCCAGCGTGGCCAAGTGCACGGGATTGCGCACGTGCGACGCGAAGCCGGTGCCGGTGATTTCGAATGGCCCCCGTGTCCAGGTCAGGTCGGCGGAAAACGACCAGGCCCGCTCGGCCTCGAGGCCGTCGAGAGCGGCCAGCCTCGCCAGGCCGGTCTCGTCGGTCTCCTCCGTGAACGGCGTCGGCGCGAACGTGCCGCCGCCGGACGACACTCGCGCCGTCCACGTGGGCGACGGCTTGATCAGCACCGACACGCGAGGCCCGAAGAGCGAGCCGTATTCGGAATGCTGGTCGAGGCGCGCGCTGGCCGACACGCTGACCTTCTCGCCAAGCGACACCTGATCCTGCGCGAAGACAGCCGGGGCGGTGAACGCGTAGGCGAATCGCGACACGTCGCGCGGCGCGTAGCGATCCTGCTGCACGGCCGTGCCGATCACCCAGGTGTGCCCACGGTCGACGCCACTGACCGACGCCTCACCGAACGCCGTGCGCCGCGTCCCCCTCTCCTGCAGGTCGCCGAACCAGCGGTGCTGGCCGTTGTGCGAGAACGACCCGCGCACCGTCACCACCCGCTCGCCAGCCAGCCATCGTCCCTGCCCGCCCACGTCTGCCCGTCGCGTCTCGAGCCGTTCCGCGAACGGCGAACCATCCGGCGCCGTGCCACCATCAATCGTGCCGGCCTCCCGATTCTCGACGATGAGCCCGGTCGTGAGGAACATCGAACGGCCCGTCCCCGAGTCGTAGAAGAGCCGCGGACGCACGACGCCGCGACGATAGCCCGCCACGTCCGTCCATCGGTCGTCGTCGCGGTCCAGTCGTTCCTGCGTGTGCACGCCTCCAAGCAGCGTGCCCGACCAGCCGCGAACCGGCGCGCGGCCGACGAACACCGTCGCGTCCGCACCCTGGAGCGTGGTCGCATTGAAGAGGGCGTCGACGTGCGCCTCAGTGGGCCGGCGCGTCACCAGGTTGATGACGCCGCCGAGCGCCGCCGGACCGTAGAGCGCCGACGCCGCACCCTTGATGACTTCGACCTGACCGAGATCCAGGGGCGGCACCTGCAGCAGCCCGAACGAATCGCTGCCGCCATACAGCGGCAACCCGTCGGCAAGCAGTTGCGCATAGCGTCCGCGCAGGCCCTGCACGCGCACGTTCGCGGCGCCGAGTGACGGGGCTGTCGTCTGCACGCGAAGACCGGTCGTTTCCCCGAGGAGCATCGCGACCGAACCAGGCGTCATCAGCGCCTTTTCCTCGATCTCTTCGGCGTTGATCACCTCGACCCGCAGTGGCTCGTCCTGGATGCGACGGCCACTCCGCGTCGCGCTGACGACCACCGTCTCCTCCGCCTCGAGCGGCTCCTCCTCGTCACCGTCGTCCGATGGAGGTTGGACTGGCGCCGGCTGGCCCGGAGAAGGCGGAGTCGGTGGTGTCGGCTGCTGCGCTCGCGCGGCAGGTGCCAACGCGAGCGACACGATCAGTGCTGCGACGAGTACGCCGCGGGGGCTCATCGCGCCGACGGCGGCCCGGCGGGCACGGCACCCAACCCGGGGCCGGTCAACTGCCCGGTGCGCATCACGCCGTCCTTGATAGTGAACAGCCCCGGGAAGCGCACATCCCAGGCCGCGCTCGCCGCCGGCACGAACTGACGGGCGTTCGCCTCGATGCCCGCGTTGCCCGGCACCCGCGCCGCAATCCCCGCCGAGTGGATCAGCGAGGCGCCCGGGCACGTGAGGTCCTGTACACAGAGGAACATCCCATGCTTCTGCGCCGCTGCCGCAATCAGCATCGCCTGGCTCTGGCTCTTGCACGCCTTGAGCGCCACGCCGGTGTAACCCATCTCGCGCGCCTGCAGCAGGCTGTCGATGTCCACCAGTCCCTCGTCGACGACGACGGGCAGCAGCTTCGAGGCCTCGTGCATCACGTTGGCGCGATCCTTCATGAGGTCGCGCGACGTCGGCTGCTCCACGTACTTGATGCGGCGGAAGCCGTCGGGCGTCGCCTGCTTCACCTGCTGCAGCAGGTCGAGCAGGTA
>DATJTM010000742.1:0-3023 GCA_035503395.1 Luteitalea sp. | reverse complement strand
GATGCGGTCGCCCTTGACGCCGACATCGCCCGGGCGGGCCGGGGCCCCTGTCCCGTCGAGGATGTGCCCGCCACGCAGGACGACGTCGAACTCCGGTGGCGTGCCCCCGCAGCTGGCGAGTGCGGCGGCGACGGCCACCGCGGCAAGCGCCCGGACTCGTCGCCGCCGACACGTGGGCACGCGGGCGAAATCGGGGAAAACAGCCGCTGCCGAGGCGGGAAAACGGTCGGGCATGCTGTGCCAGAATACCGGCAGTGCCAGCCAACTCCAGCCGACGGAACCCCAACGTAGTGGAGACGGCCTGCCCGCTCGACTGCCCGGACTGCTGCAGCCTGTCAGTGAGTGTCGACGAGGGCCGCGTGGTGAAGATGGACGCCGGCCCCGCCAGCGCCACGACGGGCATGTTCATCTGCGGCAAGGTCCGCCGATTCACCGATCACCTGTATGGCGACCACCGGCTGCTGACGCCGGAGATTCGTGACGGCGCCAAGGGCCTCGGCAAGTTCCGCAAGGCGACGTGGGAAGAGGCGATGTCGCTCATCGCCGACAAGATGCGGACGGCGATCGACACCCACGGCGGCGAGGCGATCCTCCCCTACTCCTACGGCGGGTCCAATGGCCTGCTGACGCACCTGACGACCGACGCCGACCTGTGGCGCGCGCTCGGCACGTCGCGACTTGCGCGCACGGTTTGCGCAGCCCCGACCGGCATGGCGGCGCAGTCCATGTACGGAAAGATGGGCGGGGTGGCTTACGAGGACTACGCGGCGGCGAAGCTGATTGTCGTGTGGGGGGCCAATCCGTCGGCCTCGGGCATCCACATCGTGCCGTTCATCAAGCAGGCGCGCGACGCCGGCGCCCAACTGGTCGTGATCGACCCGCGCGCGACCGCCCTGGCACGCCAGGCCGACCTGCACCTGCCTATCAGGCCGGGCACGGACCTCGTGCTGGCGCTGGCCGTGGCTCGTGAGTTGTTCGAGCGTGGGGCCGTGGATCAGGCGTTCCTCGCCGCGCACGCCACGGGCCTCGACGAGTTCCGCAGCCGCGTCGAGCCCTGGACGCTCGATCGCGCCGCGGCCATCACGGGGCTTCCGGCGGGAGCCATCGAGCTGTTCGTCGAGCGCTACGCGACGATTCGCCCGTCGGTCGTCCGCTGTGGCTGGGGCCTCGAGCGCAATCGCAACGGCACCGAGGCCGTGATGGCGGTGCTCGCCCTGCCGGCGCTCGTCAATGCGTTCGGTGTCCGTGGTGGCGGCTACACGATGAGCAACAGCGCCACGTTCGGCATCGATGCGGAGCGCTGGCGAACCGTGCCCGAGACCTCCACACGCCTGGTCAACATGAACCAGCTCGGTGAGGTGCTCACGGGCGCGACGACGCCGCCGGTGACGGTGCTGTTCGTCTACAACAGCAACGCACTCGTGACCTCGCCCGATCAGAACCGCATCCTGCAGGGGCTGCAACGCGAGGATCTGTTCACGGTGGTCTACGACCAGGTGCGCACGGACACAGCCCGCTACGCCGATGTCATCCTGCCGGCGACGACGTTCCTCGAGCACTACGACATCGCGCGCGGCTACGGCAACTATGCCCTGCAGCTCGTCAAGCCGGTGATCGAACCGGTCGGTGAATCGCGCCCGAACGTCGTGGTCTTCAACGAACTGGCGGCGCGCCTGGGCGTTGGCGACATCGAGGACGAGACCGACACGTTGCTGCGCGTCAACGCTGGCTTGCCAGAGGCATTGGCCACGGCCGTCATGGAACAGCGCGCGACACCGCCGCCGTCCGGCGCCCGTCCGGTGCAGATGGTCGACGTGCATCCCAACACGCCCGACGGCCGCATCCATCTCTATCCGGAACTGCTGGCGCAGTCAGGCCCGCTCTACAGCTACGAAGCCGATCCGGCGTCGCCGGACTTCCCGCTGGCGCTGATCTCGCCGGCCAGCGAAAAGACCGTTAGTTCGACGTTCGGCCAGCTGCGGCGCAACATCGCCCGCCTGCAGATGCATCCCGACGACGCGGAGTCGCGCGGCATCCAGGAAGGCGACCCCGTGCGCGTGTTCAACAAGCTCGGCGACGTCCACTGCCTCGCCCACCTGACGCCGCAGATCGCGCGCGGCGTCGTCAGCCTGGCCAAGGGCCTCTGGCGCCAGAGCACGATGAACGGCGAGACGGCCAACGCCCTGGCGCCGGCTACGCTCGAACGTCACTCGGGCGGCGCCTGCTTCAACGATGCCCGCGTCGAAGTGGCGCGCATCGTCGGCGCCAGCTTCGGCGACGCCGACATGAGCGTGTACGTGCCGGCGCGCCCCACCGAAGTGCACTAGGCGCGGGAACCGGGAATTGGGAACCGGGTACCGGGTACCGGGTACCGGGTACGGGGTTCACCAGAATCCCGCGCCATCGCCATCGAACCGCCGCGTTCGCAACGCGGAGGTCGCGTGTGCTCGACGTCCCTAAAGCCGAATGACGAAGGCCGGGACGGTCTACCTGATCGTGTACGTGAAGCTGCCCGTCGTCGGCCGGTAGCAAACCGCGTCGTCGCACGCCTGGTAGCGCAGCGTGACGACGCCCGGCGTGCCCTTCCGGGCCTGGGCCCGCCCTTCGGCCGAGACCGTCAGCGGGACACTCACCTTGAAGGGCTTCATGTAGGCCCGCGACGACTCGCCGGTGGGCGGGAACACGTACAACTCCGATCGCGCGTGCGCGACCTTGCCGGGCTTGACGCCCGGCGACGGCGCGACGGTGACCGTGAACGGCACGTACCCCTCGACGTCAGCCGAATAGACGTGCATCTTCGGCTTCGGCGTGACGAGGATGACGAGCGTGGCGGCACCGCCCGCATCGACGATGACGTCGCCGGCGGCGCGCGCGTCGAGGTGGGGTGTGACGAGCGTGGGCTCGAGTGCGGCCGGCGCGAGGAACGACGGCGCCTTGAGTTGCGCCGACAGCGTGGCCGCCGTGGCCATCAGCACGAGCACGAGCCACGATCGCGTCATCATCCGATTACACCACGGTCGCGT
>DATJTM010000741.1:0-2719 GCA_035503395.1 Luteitalea sp. | reverse complement strand
CTGCGGCCGAGACCGCCGGGGTAGGCGCCGAAGGCCTCGCGCGTCAGGGGCGGGACGGACAGCGCGTCGTCGTCGCCCCAGACCAGCGCCAGGGCTTTGAGCCTTGTGACCGCCTGCTTCAGCGGCTTGGGCTTCACGTCCGGGCCCAGCAGCTGTGTGGGCAACGCCACTGGCTCGGCGTCGGCGCCCTCGACCACCAGGGCCTCGAGGACGGCGAGCGTGAACGTGTCGAGGTCCTCGCAGGCGCGCGCGATCGACGCCCTCGTGCCGATCCGCGTCGCGAGGACGGACATATCGGCAGGTGGGGGCGTTGCCAGGTCAGGACGCGCGCGCAGCAGTGCGACGAGAGCAGCGTCGTCCTGGGCGCGCAGCCAGTCGGCGAGTGTGATGCCGGACATTCTCACCACGGTATATGGGCCGCTTCGGATCCCGACGTGCTCTGTCACACTTGTCGCGTCATCTGACACCACCGAGGAGGAGAACGTGGCGAAAGGACGCCCTGGACGGGTCGACCCGCACTGGCCGGAAGGCGCGGATGGCAGCCATCCCGTCACTGAACTGACCAGTGACCTGCAGGGTGCGCTCTCCCCGTTCGGCACGGTGACGTTCCCGCTGCCGTCGGAGGACCTCCCGTACCGGCACCCGGTGACCGAGATCAACAAGTCCTGAGTGGATTGTCAGACCGGTCTTAAGACTGGTCGAGTCGCGTGCGTACCGCAAAGGGCCCGGGGATAGGCTCACTTCCCGCTTGAGCTGTACTTCGTGGGAGGACGACGATGCCGGTCCCCGGCCCTGGTTACTCGATCACCGTTCGTCTGGAGGCGCCGCCGTCAGCGAGCGCCGCGGGTGACCTCACCTCGGCCGTCGGCCGCGCGGGCGGTGTGATCACCGCGTTCGACGTCGTGGAGTCGCACAACGACCGCGTCGTCATCGACCTCACGTGCAACGCCCTGTCGGCGAACCACGCCAAGGACATCACCGACACGCTGGAGACGTTGCCCGGCATCGTCGTCCGCAAGGTGTCGGACCGCACGTTCCTCGTGCACCTCGGCGGCAAGATCGAGATCGCGTCGAAGGTGCCGCTGCGCAACCGTGACGACCTCTCCCGTGCGTACACGCCCGGTGTGGCCCGCGTGTGCGAGGCCATCGCCAAGAACCCGGACGACGCGCGCCGCCTGACCATCAAGCGCAACACCGTCGCCGTCGTGACCGACGGTTCGGCCGTGCTGGGTCTCGGCAACCTCGGCCCCGCCGCCGCCCTGCCCGTGATGGAGGGCAAGGCCGCGCTGTTCAAGAAGTTCGCCGGCGTCGACGCCTGGCCGGTCTGCCTGGACACCCAGGACACCGAGGAGATCATCCGCGCGGTCGAGCTCATCGCTCCCGTGTACGGCGGCATCAACCTCGAGGACATCTCCGCGCCGCGCTGCTTCGAGATCGAGGCCCGCCTGCGCGAGAAGCTCGACATCCCGGTGTTCCACGACGACCAGCACGGCACGGCGATCGTCGTCGTGGCGGCTCTGCGGAACGCTCTGCGCGTGGTCGGCAAGGACATCAAGGACTGCCGCATCACGGTCTGCGGTGTGGGTGCGGCCGGCTCCGCCATCATCCGCCTGCTCCAGGCGCAGACGCCCGGCGACATCATCGCCGTGGACGTCGACGGCATCGTCCACCGCGACCGCCCCGGCCTCGACGCGAACCTGAAGTCGATCGCGTCGTCCACCAACAAGGACAACCAGGCGGGCCGCCTGCACGACGCGCTCGTCGGCTCGGACGTGTTCATCGGCGTCTCGGCCCCGAACCTGTTCGGCGCGGAGCAGGTCGCGACCATGGCGAAGGACGCCATCGTGTTCGCGCTGGCCAACCCGGACCCGGAGATCGACCCGATGGAGGCCCAGCAGCACGCCGCCGTCGTCGCGACCGGCCGTTCGGACTTCCCGAACCAGATCAACAACGTGCTGGCGTTCCCCGGCGTGTTCCGCGGCCTGCTGGACGCGCACGCCCGCACCATCACCGACGCGATGCTCCTGGCCGCGGCCGCCGCCATCGCCGACGTGGTGGACGGCGACAGGCTGAACGCGTCGTTCATCGTGCCGTCCGTCTTCGACAACACGGTTGCCCCGGCCGTCGCCGAGGCAGTGCGCAAGGCCGCTACTTCCTAGCGGCCACCTCGCGGAGGCTCTGCGCAAAGCCACTGCCTCTTAGAGGCTTTGCGCACCGTCCTCCGGTCGTGTGCAGGCATACGATCGCCGTATGACCAAGCAGTTCACCCACCTGGACTCTGCTGGCGCGGCCCGGATGGTCGACGTCTCCGGCAAGGAGCAGACCACCCGGACCGCCGTCGCCAGCGGGGTCCTGCACACGACCGCAGAAGTGGTTGAGTTGCTGGGCGCCGACGGCCTGCCCAAGGGCGACGCCCTCGCCACCGCCCGCATCGCCGGCATCATGGCGGCGAAGCGCACCTGGGAACTCGTGCCGCTGTGCCACCCGATCGCGCTGTCGTCGGTCGTCGTGGACCTCGCACTGGCCGACTCGGCCGTGCTGATCACCGCCACCGTCCGCACCACCGACCGCACCGGCGTGGAGATGGAAGCCCTGACCGCCGTCTCGGTGGCCGGCCTGACCCTGCACGACATGGTGAAGTCGGTCGACCCGGCGGCGTCGTTGGACGCGGTGCGGGTGGAGCGCAAGGAAGGCGGCAAGTCCGGTCTGTGGGAACGCC
>DATJTM010000740.1:0-6797 GCA_035503395.1 Luteitalea sp. | reverse complement strand
CGCCGAGTCGATGCCGCCCGACAGCCCCAGCAGCGCCTTCGTGAAGCCGCACTTGCGGGCGTAGTCACGGACCCCGAGCACCAGTGCCCCGAACACCTCGCCCTCGAGCGAGCCATCGCCCGATGCCTCGGCGGTCGGCAGGGCCGACGGGACTGCCTGCGTGTCGACGACCAGTGTGTCCTCGGCAAACGCCGCACCGCGGCACACGCAGCGCCCGTCCGGCGCATAGACCAGGCTGCGGCCGTCGAAGATGATGTCGTCGTTGGCGCCGACCTGATTGGCGTACAGCGCCCACACGCCGTACTTGCGGGCCAGATGCGACAGGAGCTGCTCACGCTGCGCCAGCTTCCCTTGTGCGTAAGGCGACGCCGACATGTTGACCATGACCGGGGCGGCGAGGTCGCGAAGGCCGGCGATCGGATCGCCGGCGTAGCGTTGCGTGGCGACCACGTCGGGGTCGTTCCAGACGTCCTCGCAGATGCTGACCGCGGCCTGCGACTCCCCCACCCGTACGGCACCCATCCGCCGGCCCGGCTCGAAGTAGCGCTCGTCGTCGAACACGTCGTAGGTCGGCAGCAGGGCCTTTGCGTAGACCTCGCCCAGCCTCCCGGCACGCACGTGGACGGCAGCGTTGATCAACGGGCGGCCCGCCTCGACATCCGACGGCAGCGGCATCCCCAGCAGCACGTCAGGGCCGTTGGCCAGCGACGCGGCGAGCCGCTCTGCCACCTCACGCGCCCGCGCGATCACGCCCGGCATCAACAACAGGTCGCGTGGCGAATACCCCGTCAGCGCCATCTCCGGCGTCACGCAGAGATCGACGTCGCCACGCACCGCCTCGACGGCGCGTTCGATCCGGGTCGCGTTGGCCTCGAGGGCCCCGATGGTGGGATTGATCTGCAGAAGCGCGATTCGCATGCGCCCTGCGATTCTATAGGGTCCGCTATCCCACCACACCCCGACATCGCGGGAGGTACCCGCAGTTTGGTAGGGACGCGCCGCCGGCTCGTCCGACTCGGCCGGCTCGGCGAGCCGGCCCTACCGACCGCAGAGATGTGGCTCGCGCGAAGCTCAGGGAGCCTGTCGCGACGAGGTGCCCGCGTCAGCGTCAGCAGTCGCTACTGGGCGGCTTGCCGCGTCGGAGCGCCGCTCGATACCGGCACGGGGGCCGGGGCTTGCCGCGGCGTAGCTGCGCTCGGCACCTGTGCAGCGGAGGCGGGTTCTTCGGCCGCCGCCGTCTCCTCGTTGAGGATGACGATGTCGACGCGACGATTGCGGGCGCGCTCGACGTCCGAGGTGTTGGCGACGCGGGGATGGAATTCGCCGTAGCCGGCCGCCGACAGCCGCGAGGGCGCCAGCCCGACCTGCTGCACGAGGTAGGTCACGACCGAGGTCGCGCGAGCGGTCGACAGCTCCCAGTTCGACGCGAAGCGCCCCGTCTGGATCGGCACGTCGTCGGTGTGCCCCTCGACGCGCAGCTTCATCGACGTATCGGCGCCCAGCGTGGCCGAGAGCTCCGAGAGGACGTCGCGCGCCACGGGCGAGAGGTCGGCGCTGCCGGTCTGGAAACTGCCGGCCTCACGCATCGAGACGACGATGCCGCGCGGGTCGATGTCGATATCGACCGCACGACCGGCGAGACGTTCGCGCAGGCGCTCGGCGAGGGCGCGCTCCCGCTGTTCGGTGGTCATCGGCGACACGGTCGCCGGAGCGGACGTGGCGGCCGGCGCCGGCCGCGGGACGCCCTGCGAGTCGAACGCCGTCTGCATCGAGTCCACCATCGTCGACAGCTTGCGCGCGTCGACGGTGGAGATGGCGTACATCGTCGTGAAGAAGGCGAACAGCAGCGTGATGAAGTCGGCGTACGAGACGAGCCAGCGCTCGTGACTCGCGTGCGATGCCTGGTGCCGACGGCGGCGGTCGCGTCTCACGCCGCCCTCCGGCGCGCACCGGGAGCAGCCGGAATCTCGTCGGTCGCAAGCAGGCCGCGCAGCTTCTGGTCGATCAGCCGCGGGTTCTGCCCTTCCTGAATTGCCAGCACGCCTTCGAGAATCACTTCACGACGACGGGCCCGACGCAGGGCGCGCGCACGCAGCTTCGATCCGATCGGCAGCAGCACGAGGTTGGCCGAGCCGACGCCGTACACCGTCGCGACGAAGGCGACGGCGATGCCCGCGCCGAGCTTGCCTGGATCGCTGAGGTTCTCCATGACGTGGATGAGACCCAGCACCGCGCCGAGGATGCCCACGGTCGGCGCGTAGCCACCCGCTGCGTCGAACACGCGCGCCGGACCTTCTTCGTTCTCCTCACGGCCGTCGTTCTCGGCCTCGAGCATGTTGCGCAGCGTCGTCGGGTTGGTGCCGTCGACCGCGAGGCGGAGGCCGCGGCGCATGAACGGGTCGGGCAGGTTGGGAATCTCGTCTTCGAGCGAGAGGATGCCGTCCTTGCGGGCCTTGATCGCCAGTCGGCCGATCGCATCGAGGACCTGCGAGGCAGGCTCCATGTCGTCGACGAACACGTAGCGGAGGCTGCGCATCGCATCCTTGACCTCTCGCATGGAGTGGCTCAGGAGGACGGCGCCGAGCGTGCCGCCAAACACGATGAGGGCAGCGGCGCCCTGAAACAGCGAGCCAACACTGCCGTCCTCGAGCAGGTGTCCGCCGAGGATCGCGGCCACCGCCAGCGGCAGCCCGACCAGCGACAGCTTGTCGTACGACGGTTTCGGTCGACGCACGGCCACGGGCTATTCCACGGCGCGCAACGCCGTGACCTCCCCGCGACGATCGCGGACGGGCAGCGTGAGGCTGCGCTTGTAGTCCTGCACCCGCGCGACGATGTCGTCGGGGGTGTCACGAACCAGCAGCTTTTCGCCGTTGGTCAGCGAGATGACCGTGTCCGGGTTGAACTCGATCCAGGTGATCTGGTCGGTGTTGACCAGGACGGCGGTGCCATCGAGGCGGGTGACGCGAATCACGCGACCTCCAGGGCGGCAAACTGCCGGGCACGGGCGATGACATCGGTCAGCGACGCCAGGCGTGGATCGCCGCTGCCGGACAGGGACAGGGCGAGTCGCTGCGCGTACGCGAGGTCGTCGGGGGTATCCACCGTCAATCTCAGGTCGGGCGCCCGCACGATCGCCGGCGCCGCGGGCATGGCCCGGACGACGCCGTCGACGCGACGGACCCAGGGGGTCACGTGTTCGCGGTCGTATGGGGTGGCCGCCTCGCGGTGTGCCTGGAGCAACACGTCGCGACGAACGCCTTCGACGGCCGTCCCGAGCGGCAGACCTTCCTCCACGGCGTAATCGGCACCGGCCCCGAGTGCCGCGAGCACACGAGCCGGACCGTCGATGTCGACGAACGGGTTGTCGGCCGTGGCCCGCAGAATTTGCTGAGCGTCGGGATGCCGTCGCACGACGTCGGCAAACCGGGCGAGCACGTCATCGACCGAGCCCGTCAGGGATTCCACGCCGAGGCGCTCGGCGACGGCGAGCAGCGCCGCGTCCTCCGGGCGTGTCGTGGTGGCGAGGACGACGGGTCCAACGCCGGCCGCGAGCAGCCGGACGAGGCAGTATTCGACCAGGGGGACGCCCGCCAGGGGCGCCATGACCTTGCCCGGAAGCCGCTGGGAACCAAGCCGGGCCTGCAGGATCACGAGAGCGGGTGCGCTCATCGGGACTCCGGCGCCAGCCGGCCCGCAGGCCGCGCGAGGACGCCGGCATCGGCGTCGGTCAGGAACAGGGACGACTCGTGACTGCTCATGCGAAGTCCGTCGACGAAGGCACCGAACCGCGGGGGGAGGGACTCACCGCGGCCGGCCCGAATCGTCCACTCTGCAAAGTCCGCACCCGCCGCGATCGTCAACTGGATGCCGCCGCTGAACCTCGGATTGATCTCGAAGATGACGGGAGTGCCGCCCACCACACGACATTGCACGTTGACGGCGCCGCGGAACTCCAGGATGCCGGCGCACCGGCAGGCCAGGTCGATGAGCGCCTGGTCGCGAACCGTTCGTCCGCGGTCGGTGACTCCTGAGCGGATGACCAGCCGTTCACGTGGCACCGCGGCGAGGGGCCGTCCCTGCGGGTCGCAGAAGAGGTCGATCGTGAACTCCGGGCCATCCAGGTACTCCTGAACGACCGGGTCCGCGACGTAGTCGAGGAAGAACGCCAGTTGAGCCGTCGACTGGACGTGAAAGGCGCCGACGCTGCCTCGTCCGCGCCGGGGCTTGATGAAGAGCGGCGGGGCGAGCGCCAGGTGTCGCGCCTCGTCGGCGGTCCACGTTGTCGCCACGCGGACACCGTGCGCGTCGAGATGTGCCGCCGTCCGGCGCTTGTCGCGGCAGATCCGCGCCGTCTCGACCGTCGGCCCCATCACGACGACACCCGCTGCGGCGAAGCGGCCGGCCGCCGCCGCGATGGTTTCCAGTTCGTCGTCGATCGTCGGCACCAGCACGCCGACGTCGTTGGCCTCGCACACCTCGAGGAGCGCATCGACGTAATCGGGCGCATCGCTGCGCGGCACCCGGAACGCCGCGTCGGCGAGGTGCACGGCCGGCGAGAACGGATCGATATCGGTGGCAATCACGCGCCCGTGCGGCGTGAGGCGCGCCTGCGCCGCCTGTAGCGCTCGGACCAGCGCGACGCGCCGCGAGGCCGCGGTCACCAGGACGTCAGGGCGCACCACGGGCCCCTTCCCTGCCGGCGGACGCCAGGTCGTCCGGACTGAACGCTGCGCCAGCCGGCAGCGCCCGACTCGACGCCCGGCCGACGAGCGCGTCGATGTGCTCCGCGCCGAGGGCCGTCGCTGGACGCAGCGCGATGATGTCGTCGGCGGTGAGGACGTGGCCGGCGGTGATGGGGCGTCGGGCGTACAGACCTCGGCGGCTCGGCACGCGGTTCGGCACTTCGGCGGGCATCGCGGTGCGGGCGCCGGAGCCCATCGCCTGATGCGCTCGCGCGAGACGGACGACCAGCGCGGCGAGTTCGTCGGGCGTGGACGAGACCGGCGCGTCGATGGCGTCGGTGCCGGCGAGATGGACGTGTCGTTCGTAGAGCGTGGCGCCCTGCGCATACGCCAGGAGCGCCGCATCGGGTTCCCGGCCGTGGTCCGACAGCCCCACCGGCAGCCCCAGCAGACGCGCCAGCGTACCGACTGCTCGCAGATTCTGCTCGTCGTCGGGCGTCGGGTAAGCCGACACACAGTGCAGGACGCCAAGCGTCGAGGCGCCCGCGGCCCGGGCCCACTCCACCGCGGCCACCACCTCGGGCTCCTCGCTCATGCCGGTCGACAGGATGACGGGCCGCCCCGTGCGGCTCGCCGCGACGATCAGCGCCGCGTGCGTCAGATCGCCGCTCGCGATCTTGAAGGCATCGAGCGACAGCGCGTCCAGCATCGCCAGCGAGTCGGCGTCGAATGCGGTGGCGATCGCCGCGAGGCCGCGGTCGTGCGCATGACGCACCAGCGAGGCATAGGCCGGGGCCGACAGCTCGAAGCGCCGGAAGAAGTCACGCAGGGAGGCGGCGTGCACGTGGACCGGCGCCGGCGCCTCGGCGACGAGCAGCTGGTCGGCGTCGAACACCTGCAGCTTGATCGCGAACACGCCGGCATCGGCGCAGGCATCGACGAGCCGATGCGCGAGGGCGGCATCGCCGTTGTGATTGAGGCCCATCTCGGCGATCACCCGCAGCGGTTGGCCGGCGGCAATCGACTGCCCGGCGATCTCAGGCGCGGGCGACATGGGCGTCCTCCAGCAGGCGTTCGACCAGAGCCGGGACGTCGCCGATGGTACGGGCGATCGCATCCGGCGGCACGGCGGTGACGCTGCTCGCGCTCGTCCGCATCCACACGGTGCGCAACCCCACGGCATGTGCGCCAGCGATGTCCTTCTCGGGATGGTCACCCACGAACACCGCACGCGACGCCTCCACACCGAGCCGGTGCAGTGCCGTGATGAAGCAGACCGCCGCCGGCTTCCCGGCGGGCGCGCACTCCTGCGCGTAGATCACGGCGTCGACCTGACGTTCCATCGCCAGGGCCGCTACCTTGCCGCGTTGCGTCGACGGCAGTCCGTTGGTCAGCACACCGAGCCGATGACCACGCGCCCGCAGTGTCGACAGCGCGGCGAGCGTCTGCCGGGGATGACGGAGGCGCGGCGCATGCGTGCGGATGATCTCGACGTAGCGCGGGATGTCCGCGACCGGCAGCGCGTAGGCCGCGCACAACGCCTGCAGCAGGCCCTCCCGGCCGGCCCGACGGAATCGGGCCACGAGAAAGCGATAGATGACGCGTGCCGGCATGCCGGTGTCGGCGGCGACCTGGGTCGCGACGGCGGCATAGCCGCTCAGGGCGAAACGGCGCTCGGGGTAGAGGGTGTCGTCCAGATCGAAGATGACCGCGGTGGGCTCAGGCAAGGGCGTTCGTCTCGGCAAGGGCGGCGATCGCGCGCGCCACACGTTGGGCACCGTGCCCGTCGACTGTGCGTGGCCCGTCGTGGCTCACGCGGCGGCGCCAGTCGCTGTCGGCCTGCAGCACCGCGAACGTCCGTGCGATACGGCGCCCCAGACGCGGCAGGTCGGTCGCGGCGCCGGCATCGAGAACCAGCCGCCGCGCCGCGAAGCCGCGAATCGTCGGCCCCTGCGCTGGCACCACGGCGACGGCCACGGTCGGGACGCCGGCCGCGATCGACTCATAGAGCGTCATGCCGCCGCCGACGATGGCGGCATCGACCTCGGCGAACGCCGTCGCCAGTCCTGCGGGCGCCAGGATCGAGCGGACGCCGCTGAACGGCGTTGCCCA
>DATJTM010000739.1:0-3439 GCA_035503395.1 Luteitalea sp. | reverse complement strand
CCTGGCCGGCCTGCCGTCGGCCGACGAGCGAGAGCCGCTCGTCGAGCGGATGCTGAGCGACGCCGACCTGTCGCCCGCGTCGATCTACTTCAAGTACTACGTGCATCAGGCCGTGATCCGCGCCGGGCTTGGAGATCGCTACCTCGATCTGCTCGGCGAGTGGCGCCGGATGCTCGACGTCGGCCTCACCACGTGGGCCGAGAACGCCGAGCCGACGCGATCGGACGCCCACGCGTGGGGTGCGAGCCCGAACATCGAGTTCCTGCGGACGATCCTGGGTGTCGACAGCGCCGCCCCTGGCTTCGCGCGCGTCGCGATCACGCCGCACCTCGGCGCCTTGCCCTCGGTGTCTGGCCGCGTGCCGCATCCGAAAGGATTCGTCGACGTGTCGCTGAAGAAGGCCGGTGAGGGCTTGGAGGCCGAGGTCACGCTGCCCGACGGCGTCGAAGGGCAGCTGGTCTGGAAAGGGAAGACCTACGCGTTGAAGCCGGGACCACAGTCGATCACGGCGCGATAGCGATGGCTTTGGGCCGGGCTGGGACAGCCGGCCCTACCTGCTGATGCGGCGAGTCGTGTGTGCCGTCCGAAGGCCGACGAGCGTTACAGATCGCCCTTCTTCATCTGCTCGAGCATGTAGTCGCAGCTCCGCACGGTGAGCGCCATGATCGTCAGCGTCGGATTCTGGCAGGCAATCGACGGGAAGCCGGCGCCGTCGGTGACGAACAGGTTCTTCACGTCGTGCGTCTGCTGGAATCCATTCAGCACCGACGTCTTCGGATCGGCGCCCATGCGCGCGGTGCCGACCTCGTGGATCCCGTAGCCGGGGACCTGATGGTTGGCCGTGCGCACCTCGATGTTGCGGCCGCCGAGCGCGTCGAGCATCTCGGCCGCCTGCACGGCCATGTCCTGGCGCATGTGCAGCTCGTTGTCGCTCCACCGCATCGACACGCGCAGCACCGGGATGCCCCAGGCATCAACGACGTCGCGATCGAGCGTGACCTGGTTGTCCTCACGCGGCAGGCATTCGCCGAAACCGCCGAGGCTGAACGTCGTGGCGGTGTCGGAGCGCAGCGCCTTCTTGTAGGCCTCGCCGAACCCGGGTGCCCACGACTTGTAGCCGGTGCTGCCGCCGCCCTGGTAGCCGTAGCCGCGCAGGAAGTTCGTGGCCTTGGTGTCCGGCCGGCCCGGCAGGTTGCGGAATCGCATCAGGTAGATGCCGTTCGGCCGTCGCGGGCTGTTCGGGCCGTTCGGCGTGCTGGCCAGGTCGGCGAACTCGGCAACCGCGCCGCCGCCACTGATGTGATCCATCAGGTACTTGCCGAGCACGCCACTGGCGTTGCCCAGCCCGCCGTCACGGCTGTTCAGCAGGATGCGCGTCGACTCGAGCGCCTGCGCCGCCAGCACGACGACCTTGCCGTACACCTCACGAACATCGCGCGTGTGGCGATCGATGTAGCGCACGCCGCGGGCGCGGTTGGTCGACGGATCGGTGACGACCTGCGCGACCATCGCGCCCGTGACGAGCGTGGTGCGCCCCGTCTTCACCGCATCGGCGACGGTGGTGAACGCCGCGTTGAAGTACGAATGCGTCGCGCAGCCGTGCTCGCATGGACCGCAGTAGTGACAGGCCGCGCGTCCGTTGATCGGCCTGGTGATGTTGGCCGACCGCCCCTGCGTCATCGTCCGTCCGAACTGCGTACGCAGACGGTTACGCACGAAGTGCTCGACGCACGACATCCCCATCGCAGGGTGGAAGCGCCCGTCCGGCACGATCGCATCTGGCCCTTCGGTCAGGCCGTTGATGCCGACGTAGTCTTCGACGATGTCGTAATACGGTGAAAGGTCGGCGTAGCTGATCGGCCAGTCGACGCCATGCCCGTCGTGGCTGGCGGCCTTGAAGTCGATGTCACCGAGCCGGTAGCTCTGGCGACCCCACACGTTGGTCCGCCCGCCGACCACGCGCAGACGTCCCATCCACGCAAATGGCTTGTCGCGTGGCGTCGTGTACGGCTCGTCGATGTCATTGGCGAACCAGTCGTAGTTCCATTCGCGGCACGCGTAGCAGTCCTTCTGCTTCGGCCGCGTGCGCCGCATCAGTTCGTCGGCGCGATTGCGATAGGGGAGCGCGTAGGCAGGGACGTGCTCCTTGTAGTCGGCATCGGTGAGCGCGCGACCGGCCTCGAGCAGGCACACCTGCAGGCCGGCTTCGCTCAAACGTTTGGCCGCCCAGCCACCGGAAGCCCCAGAGCCGACGACGACCGCATCGAAGGTGCGACCGGCCACGGTCGCCGTCGTACCCGGCCGCCGGGACCCGGAACCCGGTCGTTGCATCTAGACCGTGCCCTGCTTCATCAGTTCCATCAGGTGGTCAGTGGACCTGACGGTCAACGCCATGATCGTCAGCGTCGGGTTCTGGCAGCCGCCCGACGTGAAGCCGCTGGCATCGGTCACCATCAGGTTCGGGATGTCATGCGTCTGCTGGAACTGGTTGAGCACCGAGGTCTTCGGGTCGGCGCCCATACGAGCGATGCCCATCTCGTGGATGCCGTAGCCGGGCACCCGATCGAGGAAGAAGAACGGCCGGATGTTCTTGCCGCCGGCCGCCTCGAGCATCTCCGCGGCGGCATGGCCCATGTCCGGGATCATCTTCTTCTCGTTCTCCTTCCACTCCATCGAAATGCGCAGCACCGGAATGCCGAACGTGTCGACGACGTTGGGATCGATGGCGACGTGGTTCTCCTCATACGGGAGCACCTCACCGAACCCCGAGAACGAGAACGTCGTCAGGCCCGAGCCGACGACGTCCTTCTTGTACTGCGGGCCAAAGCCGGGCACCGCGAAGTTGAAGTTCGCCGCACCTCCACCCTGGTAGCCGTAGCCACGCAGGAACTCCTTGTGCTTCGCCTCGCCCGGGCGGTTCCGGAAGCGGATGGTGTAGGTGCCGTTGGGGCGGTTCGGTCCGTTGGCACTGGGCTTCTGGACGATCTCGGGGAATTCCGCGGCGGCGCCGCCGGCCACCCACGTGTGGTCCATCAGGTACTTGCCGAGCGCGCCGCTGCTGTTGGCCAGGCCACCCTGACGGCTGTTCAACAGGATGCGGACCGATTCGAGGGCCTGCGCCGCGAGGATGACCACGCGCGCATTGACCTCACGGATTTGGCGAGTGCGTCGATCGATGTACGAGACGCCACGCGCCTTCTTGCCGCTCTCGTCCATCAGCACCTGGTACACCATCGCGTTCTGGATGAGGGTGCACTTGCCGGTCTTCAGGGCGTCGGCGACGGTGGTGAACGCCGAGTTGAAGTACGAATGCGTGGCGCAACCGCGTTCGCACGGCCCGCAGTAGTGGCAGGCGGCGCGGCCGTTGATTGGCTTGGTGATGTTGGCGGCGCGGCCGATCGTCAACGTGCGGTTGAACGCCTTCTTGATCGAGTTGCGC